>DAOQNB010000335.1:0-6617 GCA_035335845.1 Acidobacteriota bacterium
CGGAGCGGGAGGTGATCAAGCTTCCCGTCTTCGGCCAGATGGATGTGAACCGGGCGGTTTTCAAACACAATGGCATTGGCCAGGCTTTCAACCTGACTGAGCAATTCTGGGGTGATTCGATCAATTTCAACATCAATGGTTGAGCTTTCAACACCCAGATGAAAGCTCCGGGTTTCAGCCCCGGCAACCTGGATAAATGCCTGTGACAAAATATGTTGCCCGGTGTGTTGCTGCATGTGGTCTTGCCGGCGGAGACGATCAATCTGCCCCATCACCTCGCCTTCCAATGGTGCGGTACACAGGTGAACAATCCGGTCGGCTTCTTCAAAACAATCTATCACCTGAACTGAACCAAGCCTCCCGGTATCATGGGGCTGCCCACCGCCAGTTGGGTAAAAGGCCGTTTTGTCGAGTTCAATCAACCAGTTCTCCGCGTGAGGCTGGCAGGAAACAACGCTGGCGGAAAAAGTCTGAATCTGCGGGTCGGAAAAATAGAGTCGTTGAGTTGGCATGATTTCTTCCCAGATAAAAAATTGATGCAGGCAACAAAGATAAACAACCTGGAATGATTGGGTAAACAAAAAAATCCCCCTGCAGAACACAGGCTGAGAGGCAGAAACGAAAAGCCTGTGTGTGGCAGGGGGATACGGAAAAGCTCCAGCCAAACACTGAAGCCACCTTTCAGGGAGAAAAAGGTCAGGCCACGGGGATACTCTCCTGACTGGCCAGTTCTTTTTGTTTTCGGCCCAGCCAAAAACCAAGGCCAAGCCAGATCAGAGCAATTGGGACCGCTGCCCAGGCAATGCCTCGGGTACTCAGGCCAATCCAAATCAATAAACCATTGGACCAGGCCCCAATCTGATCACCGCTCCGATAAACAAATGTGTCAATAAAGTTCTTGGCTTTATATTTGTCTTCGCGGCTGATGACGGTAAAAAGGACTTCGCGAACTGTTCCTGAGACGCTGAAATTGGTTGATCTTCGAATGACATGAAACCCAACAAATACAGCGAGCAGAGGAACCGTGCCTAGCCCGATAAAACCAAACACACTCAATAGTGGGAGCAACGCCAGTGTCAGGCTCACACCCAGCCATTTGATAATGCGTCCGGTCAGGAAAAGCTGAGTGACAATCGTCAACACATTCACCATCAAATCCAGCCGGGCCAGAAATGCAGTCCGGGCGCCCCGATCTTGAAAAGCAGCGCCGACGATTGAGGTTTGCTGAAAGTACAGAAAGGTTGAACCAATGGTGAAGAGCAAAATATAGGCACAGATTCCAAGCAGATACGGTGATTTTGATGTGTGGATAATTCCTGCCCAAACCCCGCCGCCAATTGGATTTTCAGAATAGTGCGTTTCACGTTTCTCCGTTGATTCCGTTTCACCTTTCGTAAAATGAGTTGGGAACCAAAAAACACAGGCCAGACAACCACATAACAGGACAACTGAGACAAGAAACAAATTCATGGTGCCGATTTTTTGGGCCAGAATCACTGTAATCGAAGAGCCAACAATGGCGCCGAGGGTCCCCCCTCCGCCAATGAACCCAAACAACCGCTTTCCCTGGCTTGAATGAAACACATCGGCCATAAAGGCCCAGAAAATCGACACTACAAACAGATTGAAAACGCTAATCCAGACAAAAAACGCCCGGCTCACCCAAACTGTCTGTTCATGTGGAAGTACTTTCAACAACCCATAAAACACAATCAGATTTCCAATAAAGAACAGGTACGTAAAGGTAATAAACCGCTTGACTGGAAACTTGACGACGAGGGTTGAGAAAATGGGGTTGGCCACGAGCGTGGCCACCAGCGTGCCGGTAAAAAGCCAGGGAAGGTTATTCACCCCACCCGCAACACCAATCTCATCCCGAATTGGACGCAAAATGTAATAACTCGACAACAGGCAAAAAAAGTACCCACAAGCCATCAGCAAAGCCGATATTTCGTGAGGGCGGACATCCACCACCCGCTGCAAAAAACGGACAAATCCGTTCGGTTCGGTTTGACCAACCGAACCGTTCTCAATATATGATTCGGCTTCCAAGGAAAACCTCCCTTTCTATCCTGAAACACGCTCTTTTCGGAAATTATGAATTATGAATTATGAAGCAGAATCCCTGGTCTGTGACTCAATCGGATATCATCTTCATAACTCATAACTCATAACTCACAGCGGAATTATTTCTTTCGGGCGTGCCAGGCAGCCAGGACTTCGGCCTCGCGTTGCGGTGAAATGCCGGAACGGAGCTTGGCCTGTCTGTCAGGGGGAAGTGCTTTGTACCAGTCAAGTGTCGCTTTGGCCGTATCAGCCAGTGAACGGAACGTCAGGCCTTTGGCCAGGGCACGGGCAATACTGCAGGTGGCAAATCCAGCGGATTCGCCAATCGGGGGCACCCAGACGGGCATATCCGACCAGGGTTGTACCTGTTTTTCTTCAAGGAATTTGGCGTCGACCCAGGTAAATTTGACATCAGCGGTGGTCACGGCACGAATGCCATAGAGCATTTCCGCAATTGAAAGCTGGGCTTTCGGGCCGGTTGCGTTATAAATGCCCACATCCCCCTGCTCGACCATTCGAATACACCATTCGCCCAGATCACGAGCATCAATGATTTGAACCGGATCGGTTGGGTCGCCTGGGGCCATTACTTCACCACCACGATCAATGCGGAGCGGCCAGTAAGAAAACCGGTCAGAATAGTCGCCAGGGCCCACAATCAATCCAGGGCGAATAATCAGCGCGCGCCCTGGAAAGGCTTTCTCAGCCGTTTCTTCGCACCGCCGCTTGAGCGCACCATAATTTTTCATCACATCCTTTTCAGGATCTGGATCGTCGGTGGTCGCGGTGACGGTTGTTTCATCCATACCGACCTTGCTGGTATCGGCATACACGGAAATAGATGAAATGAAGACATATTGTTTGGCCGAATTTTTCAGCACTTCGGTGGTGTCACGGACCCAGCTTGGTTTTGACGCCGGGTTATCAATGACCACGTCCCATTCACGACCTTTGAGCGCTTTGACATCACCAGTGTTGCGATCACCGATCAAGCGTTCGACATTCGGGAACCAATCTGGATGTGTTTTCCCCCGATTAAACATCGTAACCTTGTGGCCACGATCCAGGGCATATTGAACCTGATATGGACCAATCAACCCGGTACCGCCTAAAATCAAAATCTTGAGTGGTTTCGGTGCCTTTTGAGGCGTTGACGCGGTCGCTGGCGCCGACGCGGCAGGTTGTTGGGTGGTGGTTTGTTGTTGGGTTAAGCCTTCAATGCCAAGGCAAGCAGCGCCTCCAGCCATGGCTGAAGTTTTCAAAAAGTCTCTTCGTGAGTGTGACATCACTGATCTGTCCTTCCATTCAGCAATAAATTTCCAGTGCGACGATTCATTGGAAAATTTTCAGGACCTGTAGTGCACCCACTGTGCCACAACCTGGCGAAGAGGAAAACCGGGGCCAAATAATTTTACAACTCTTGGGGAATCGAGCTTTAACACACTCAAGCATCTGAAAATAAACGAGTTGCTCATCTCATCCCCGACGATGACCGGAATGACTGATCAACTAATCAACTTTTTCACTCGTGGTTTATAAAAAGGAGTGTCCGATTTTGGGATTTTACGTTCCCAAAACTGAACTCAAAGTTTACGCAAATCCAACATTTCAAAAGAGTTGAACTCATTATTCACGGGACTGGCAATTTCGCCATGTCTCAGCCATGAGCAATATTTGGGACCGTCATTTTTTCACCTGACTGATTTCAAATGATGTCAGTTTGGAGTCAGCAGTCAGCGGTCAGTGGTTCGCTAAGTTTATTTCGTTGAATGACTTGATTGTTTTTCATCCAGCAATGTCAGTGCAAACAAGTATGGCCGGTTTTTCTTCAGTCCTGATTGTTTCGATCAGTCAGAACGACTCGATATTTCCAGGCAAGTTGTCCTATTCTCAGCCCCAATGAAGGTTCTGGGTTATGAAAAACAAAAAAACAGCCGCTTACATCATCAGAGCAAGACTGTTGTTTCTTATTTTTGCCTCGTTTGATCAGGAGGATCAATTTCATGTCGTTTTTTCGACTTCAACTTTATTGTTTCGTCATTCTGCTGGCGCTTGGGAGTGCTGCAATTCCAAACTTTTCCAGTTTGCAGGCGCAATCGAAATCAGTTCGGGCAATCAATTCAATTGATTGCGACGTTTTGCCTGAACCTGTCTTCCAAAAAATCCCTCCCGGCACCGTAACTCCCAAAAAATCGCCCATTACACTCAAACAACTCTCAACCAGCCGAAATCACATCACAGATGGAGGAGACTGGCTCAAAAACAATCAACTTTCGGTACCGGTCTATCGGGTTCCCAATCCAAATCTCAATGACCCTGGAAATACTCCCGACATCATTCCAGCCCGCTATCTGGATTTTCTGCTGGTCAAGGCCATCCGGTCTTCAAACCTGACCTTTCTGATCTATGGTGAACATTATGCCGATGGAACCTTTTTCTTTGCCGTGAATGAAAAGCGTGGCACCGTCGAACACGCCTATGATTTTGGACAATTTTCCTATCCTCGCGGCCTCAACCAAAAAGAAGAAGCCAAAATGCCGGTGGTGTGGGCAGTCCAGGAAGGGAAAATCCTGTATGTGTCGTACTTCCACATGGGCTATGCCAAAGTGTCAAATGGAATGAATGGCTATCTGAGTGCGATTGATACGAGCAAGAATAAAATCCTCTGGAGCAGCAAACCCCAGGTATGTAATTCGCAAACGTTTGAAATTGTTGGAGATGTTATTATCAGCGGATATGGGTTTACGGCAGAACCCGATTACCTGTACCTGCTCGATAAACGCTCAGGTGAAATCCTCCAGCAAATCAAACTCAAAACCGCCCCTGAACTGATCCTGCGCAAAAACAATTTGCTGTATGTCCGGTGCTATGACACCGATTATCTCTTTGAAATAGCTGGACTTTAAGTTTAGGACTGAAGACATTGGGCTGAAGAAACCGGGCTGAAGAAAACGGGCTGAAGAAAATGGGCTGAAGAAGTGGTTTTACTTCATCCCTTTGGTTGCCCTGAGCTTGCGAATCTTCAGCCCAAATTCTTCAACCCTCAACCCCAAGCCCGATGTCTTTCACCCGGAACCCCATGAATATCCCCACCTTCACCGTCATTGATCGAACACTCTGTCTCACAACTCCCGAATGTCGCGTCCAGTCCTTTGAACTTGACCAGTTAAAAGACATCGGATTTCTTTCATTGAGCACTGATCGAACCTCAGCGGTCTTCATTCGGGCATTTATAACGCCTGGCCAGCAATTTCTGGTGGCCGATATTCGGCAGCAATCAACCACGCCAACCCAGGCTTTTGAACGACTGTGGCAGGCCCATTTTCGTCGAAATTTTGCGATTGTGGGAATGTCTGAATCGGAGTATCAGGAATTTACCCCGCTGGCTGAAACAGTCTTTTCTCAATGTTTTCAACAAATTGCCCAATTGACTCAGGCAGCTCAATCAGGAAAGTCATTACAAAAAGGCTATTTTGAACCGACGAATGATGGCTTCCGCTGGGTTGAACCACGGTCTGCCCAACCTGTTGTACCGCCACTGAAACTGATGCCGGTTTCCCAACTGGCCATTGATCAGCAGGGAAATGACTTACCTCATTTGATGTACCAAAACAACTTTGGAGTTGAAGCCAGTTTCCTCGCGCGCTATCCAGAACTGGTTGATTTTGTTCGAGATATCAACTGGAATGACCATCCGATCTGGTATTCAGTGTGTGGCGCCCTGGCTTTGGCAGAGAAAGCTGGATGGGGAAAAGCTGCGATCAGCAAAACTTGAATCCTAAACTTTCTTCTGTTTTTTCTGCCGGTGCGCGTTGGTCACCAGTCGAATTTTAAACAACAACATATCGCGCAAGGTTCGGGTCTGGGAAAAGGCGGCTTCGAGTTCTGATTGCAGCCAGTCTTCACGATGGGAATGATCTTCGTCTTTGTGCAGTGCGTGGTTGATTTCACGGTTCAGTGCCCGAATGATGACTTCATAATTGGTTTGTTCACCGTGTTCGCCGAGCACTGCCGCCAGACTGCCGTCATCTTCCAAACCCAGTTCATAGAGGATAAACCCGGCTGCCCGACGGATTTCCTGGTTGAGCCGCTGGCGAAGTTTGGCCCGCTCCAAATCGGGTCGCAACTCCAGGATGTGCGGTACCACGTCAGGCTCATCTCCAGATGATTGGGTTCGAACAGTTTCCATCATTGGAACATCAGTTTCGGATGCCGCGTGGGTCAATGTCGTGAGAATAGCCATAACTTCACCTCCAGTCACTTCCCGATAGCCGGTTTGAACGCTCAGGTTGGCGAGAAAAATATCAATGTCCAATCCGGCAATTTCTTGATCAATAATCGTGGGCAGGTTGGCGTCGTCTGTTTCGCTTGCTTCGTCTAACGTTTCGCGTTCGGGTTGGGGTTCGGCTGAATGTCGAAAATGCCCCTGTTTTCGGGCTTCGCGCTTAAATTCGATCCAGAGCGGTTCGAGGTTGAGGCCAACGTGGCCGACGATGTGGGCCAGATTATCGCTGCCGTTCCCGCGATCAATACGGCGCAGTGTTCGCCCT
>DAOQNB010000336.1:0-6613 GCA_035335845.1 Acidobacteriota bacterium
GGAACCCGGAACCCGGAACCCGGAACCCGGAACCCGGAACCCGGAACCCTGATTCCTAAAGCTTGCTCGGCGTTCGGAACTGCCCAGGGGCGCTCCCCAGGTTGTTGGGCGCACCCAGGAGTGACCATCCACCGCCGGACACAAGTCTCCCTTGCACACGGTTATTGGAGGTATCACTGACAACCAGCACAGGTTGACCCGAAAATGGTCCCGTGGTGAAGGTCACAACTGTAACACCTTCTGCCCGGTTAACCTGTCCCAGTTGAGAGCCGATCAGAGCCACAGCCGTTGAATTGTTTGGATTGGCATTGACCCACCGCAAGATGCGTGAGTTTCCGGTGTCGGCAATGTAGAGGATTCCACTGGCATCCAGAGCCACGTCCTGTGGATTCTTCACCCGATTGAGCGCCGTTCCGAGCGTCGCAATCACACTGCCGCTGGTGCTGACGTTAACGGTATTGGCAGTGGTAATTCTGAGAATGCGGCTGTTGCTTTCATCTGTGACAAAGAGGGTAAAGGCAGAATTGATAGCTAATCCGTGCGGGCTTCCAACCTGACCGCTGGCGGTTCCAGTGCTGGCAATCACCACGGCAAACCCTGGATTCCCACCATTGAAGCGCAACACCCGACCGTTCCCGGTATCGCTGACATAGAGATTCCCATCACTATCAATGGCCAGTCCTTGTGGTGCACGGACTTGATTGAATCCAGCGCCCAGCGAAGCAAACGTTTGCCAGTTGGTTCCACTATCGGTTGACCATTGAATGCGATTGTTTCCGGTATCGGCCACATAGATTCGAGTTCCATCCAGGCTGATGACGGCTGCTTCGGGGAGACGCAACTGAGTACTGGCGGTTCCAGCGACACCCGTTCCGAGCAGGACGCTCCAGTCAGTTCCATCAAATTGTTGTATCCGATGATTTTGGGTATCAGCTACCAGGAGCCCCAGGCCGCATCCAGTCGGGTTGCCGGCGGTGATTTGCGGGAAATCAAAAGTATCAGTGTGAGTGGTTCCATCCGTACCCGGTTGACCTGGAGCCTGTGTTCCAAACGGTCCGCCAATCCCACCAGTAACGCTGAAGGTGCCGGTGTTGGTCAGATTTTCAGCAAAGAGTTTGATTCTCCCACCACCACCACCACCACCACTATCATTGGCTGTACTCGTTCCCGTGGCCCCATTGCTGCCATTGGCGATTAGGTCTCCGGAATTGGTGACCAGGAACCCCTGGATGAGTATCGCTCCGCCAGAACCGCCGCCACCACCACGTCCCGTTCCGTCAGAAAGAGGGGTTCCGCCGGTGACAGCAATCGTCCCTGAGACTGTTATTTGATCAGCAAGAATTGAGATCGCACCACCACCCGAACCGCCAGTGGAGACTCCAGTTCCAGATCCACCGCTTGACCCCATATCAATGTCCGTACCAGTCTGGGTGCCGTAGGTTGGGCCACCGGTGCCAGGGGTATCTCCACTGTCAAGTCCGCCAGTGCCCCCGGTGCCGCCATATGAGCCGCCACCTGACCCGGAATTTGTGGATGTGGTGCCACCGCCAGGTCCAGTGCCGTTTGTATTGATGCCTGGTGCTTGATTTCCACTTCCAACACCATTGATCGTCCCGGCAACAATCACATTCCGGGCTGTGATCGAAAGGATTTGCCCGGCACCGATATTGAGCGTATGCCCGGCCTGAACTTCAAACCAGTCAAAAGTTTGAGTTCCAGTCAGGGTATCAGTTCCAGTGCTCACAAAGGCATTTGGGAACGTAGCCGCAAAGCTGGACGCCGAAGTCGCGGCTGGATTAGTGTAAAACAGATAGATCGTGACGGTCCCGTTTGCTGGGATGGCGGGAAGGTTGACCCAGATCCGGCTGGTGCCGCCTGGATTCCAGCTCTCCAGAAAATAGTTAAGATCAAACGGTGGTGCGGTTGGTGACGTCGCAAAGCGAATATCCGAACCATCCAGATTGGCATTGGCATAGTTGAAATTGCCCGGATTGAGCGTGACCAGAACCTGATACCCGGTGACTGGACTGCTGTTGGTTGACGTGACGGTCAGTGCGCAACGATTCAGCCAGGTTTGAAAAGCTTTTGGCGCCGCCGCTTGAACTGATTTTTCGATGGGTTGGCTTATCAGGGTTGAAAACCCCAGGAAACTGAGGAGGAGAAAAGTGAAAAAGCAGGCATATTTCATTGATATAGAAGTTTTTCGCAGCATAAGCCCTCTTCATAAATATCTGGATCAAGTTTCAAAAACACGTTTCCACGAACTGATTACTGCAGTACAAAAGGGTTGAGGTTTAAATGAGTTGGGTGATTGTGACGTTTGTGGGCAGATGGGGGATTCTACCTGGGTAAATCCAGTATATGCTAAATGGATGAAAACAAGAGCAGAGAAAATAAGTCGCCCGAAATTTTTTCCTGGAAAATCCAATGCCAAAATTTATCGTCGGCGTGATGGGCGCCGGAGAAAATGCCCGTTCTGAAGATAGTACACGTGCTTATCAGTTGGGCGAGCTCATTGCCCGCGAAGGCTGGGTCGTTTTGTCTGGTGGGCGGGCGGCAGGCGTGATGGAAGCCGTCAACCGGGGCGCCAAATCCGTGCCCGGAAGCCTGACGATTGGAATTTTACCGTCACGGGAAAGTATCGCTTCAGAATTTGTGGATGTGGCGATTGTGACTGATTTGGGCAATGCCCGAAACAACGTCAACGTGCTGTCAAGCCACGTAGTGGTGGTCTGTGGTAAAGGCGAAGCCGGCACCCTGTCGGAAATTGCACTGGCGCTCAAAGCTCGGAAGCCGGTTGTTCTGTGCCTGGCTGCGAGCGATGAAACTCAATTGTATGAAGCATTTCTGAAGGAATTAGGGCGTGAATTATTGACTGTTTGCCGGACTCCCGAAGCCGTGATTGACTGGGTGAAACATCAGCGAAGTCGCGAAATCGCGAAGTAGCGAAAAAAAGACTCCCTCCCCGGACTTATCTATTTGCGGTTATTCCCTGAGAAGGTTCCCATTGTGTCGCCGCACGGCGCCAGGAGAATTTCCCATAACCCGTTTGAAGGCACGGCTAAAGGCAGCTTCAGACTGATACCCGAGCCGTTCTGCCACATCACTCAGCGGCATATCGTTTTCCTTCAACCACATCAGCGCCAGATTCATTCTCCATTGTGTCAGGTAGTACATCGCTGGTTCACCGACAATCTCCGTGAATCGTGCCGCAAACGCCGAGCGGGACATGGCGACTTCTTCGGCCAACGTGGCCAGTGTCCAGGGATGCGCCGGGGCACGGTGAATCAGTGAAATGGCCCGTCCAATCTGGTGATCCTTGAGTGCCCCAAGCCAGCCGGTTTGGGCCGCCGGCGCCTGTTCGATCCAGGATCGAAGCGCCTGAATCACCAGAATATCCGCCAATCTGGTAATGATGGTTTCGCCTCCGGGCCGGATGTGTCTGGCTTCATCCGCCATAAAGCGTAGCGTTTGCTGAATCCATTCAGCCTGTGGCGAATGGTCGAGTTCAATCCTGATGACTTTCGGAAGCAGTTGAATCAACCGATACACCGCCGGATGATCAAACCGAACCGCCCCACAGATCATGCTGGTGGGTTCACCACCCTCACCATAGCGCAGAATTTCGTAGCGTTCGCTCACCAGTTCGTGCGGCAAATCAAACAATTTCGCGGCTGGAACCCCAGGCGCACTGCTCAGGAGATGCCCTTCGCCGTGCGGCACCAATACAAAATCACATGGTTGTAACCATCGAGGTTCATCACCTGGAACATCAAGCCAGCACTCGCCTGAGATGACCACATGAAACATCAGGCAATCAGGCATCGGTGGGAGTTCCAGCGCCCAGGGGGCCGTAAACTCTGACCGACAATAAAGCGTGCCGCTCATACGCAGCAGGTGAAGGACTTCGCCCAGTGGATCCACTGATTTCCAGCATTCTTTGATATCGTGCATGGTTCCCAAAATAGCGATGGGGATGACTGGTGTCCAGGGTTTCTGGACGAATGAGCATAAAATAGCGACTTTTGAGTATTGTAAGTCCTGAAGTTGTCCGCCATAGTGTGACCCAGCCAGAGTGAACCTTCAGCCGTGAGTCTGAAATCGGCCTGGCTTCATTCAAAAACAACAAGTTTGGAGGACGACATGAAACATTCTGAAAAAACAATTCTGGTCCTTGGCAGTACCGGAAAAACTGGCCGCCGGGTGATGGATGGGCTCAAGGCACGCGGCCTGTCAGCCCGAGGGGCTTCACGTTCCAGTGAACTCCTCTTTGACTGGAATGACCCGGCGACCTGGACACCAGTTCTCACTGAGGTGGAAGCGGTGTATGTGGTGTATTCGCTGGATCCAACCGCTCCAGTCGCGGCTGACACCATTCGATCATTTGCTGAACAAGCTGCCAACGCCGGAGTCAAAAATCTGGTTTTTCTTTCAGGGCGAGGCGACGAGGCTGCCCAACCTGCTGAACAGGCAATTCGTGAGTCTGGACTTGACTGGACGATTGTCCGGGCAAGCTGGTTTAACCAGAATTTTAGTGAGGATTTTTTGCTTGGGGCGGTGCTCAGTGGCGAAGTTGCCTTACCGGTAGGCGCTGTGGGTGAGCCTTTTATTGATGTTGAGGACATTGCCGACGTCGCAATCGCTGCGCTAACAGACACTGCCCACGCCAGGCAAGTATATGAATTGACTGGACCTCGATTGCTGACCTTTGCCCAGGCCGTCGGAGAAATCGCTGACCTGGCGCAGGTCCCTGTCCGATTTACCGAAATCACGATGGAGCAATTTACAGCCGGGCTGCTGGCCCAACATGTCCCCGCCGAGTTTGTCGGACTGGCGGCCTACCTGTTTGGTGAGCTTCTGGATGGTCGTAACTCGTCGCTAACTGGTGATGTCGAACGTGTGTTAGGGCGTCCACCCCGTGATTTCAGTGACTATGTCCGAAAAACAGCCGCCACTGGCGTGTGGCAGATCGAGGGCTGAAGAAAACGGGCTGAAGAAAACGGGCTGAAGACTCGCAAGCTCGGGGTGGAAGAAAACGGGTTTCATACCCTGAGCCCGACGTCTTCAGCCCGACGTCTTCAGCCCGAATTCTTCAGCCCGACGTCTTCAGCCCGACGTCTTCAGCCCAGATTCCTCACCGACATACCACCAGCAGGCGGGGTTCGGTCATTTCTTCAATTGCGTATTTGAGACCTTCGCGGCCAAAGCCAGAATCTTTCACGCCGCCATAGGGCATGTGGTCAATGCGGTAGGTCGGAATGTCACCCACGATCAGGCCGCCAACTTCAAGGGTTTCATAGGCTTTGAAAATGGCCTGCATATCGTTGCTGAAAATCCCGGCTTGCAAGCCAAACGGCGAAGCGTTGATGGATTCAACTGCCTGCTCAAATTCGTCATAGCCTTCAACGGTAACCACCGGGCCAAAAATTTCCTGGCAATTGACCCGCATTTCCGGATCGGTATGTGTCAAAACCGTTGGAGTCACACAACTTCCGTCACGCTTGCCACCCGTCAGACAGGTGGCACCTCCGGCCACAGCTTCCTGAATCCAGTTTTCGACTCGAACAGCAGCGGTTTCATTGATCAGCGGTCCCACATCAGTGGTTTCGTCAAGCGGATTGCCGATGTTGAGCGCTTCCACTTTAGGGACAAATAAATCAAGAAAGCGGTTCAACACCGGGCGATGGACCAGAATTCGCTGGACCGAAATACACACCTGCCCGGCGTAACCAAAACCGCCAATCACTGCCCGGTTGACCGCGTGTTCCACATCTGCATCGGAATGGACGATCACTCCGGCATTACCGCCAAGCTCCAGCGTCACCTTTTTCTTGCCAGCCAGACTTTTGAGTTTCCAGCCAACCTGAACGCTTCCCGTAAAGGTCAGCATTTTAATGCGATCATCGGTAATCAAAGGGGCTGCCTGTTCAATCGGACAGGGAAGTACCGTCAGTGCTCCTGCCGGTGCGCCAGCCGATTCAACGATTTCAGCCAGTTTGAGCGCCGTGAGCGGTGTCTGCGGTGAGGGTTTGATAAGAATTGAGTTTCCGGCGGCCAGCGCCGGTGCCACCTTATGGGCCACCAGGTTGATTGGAAAATTGAACGGGCTAATCCCGGTAATCGGCCCAATCGGAAACCGTCGGACAATCCCAAAGCGACCTGCTGAAGTGGCGGCCCAATCGAGTGGAAGGTACTCGCCATTGATCCGGCGGGCTTCTTCGGCAGCGATTGAGAAGGTAAAGGCCGAGCGTTCGACTTCAACCCGGGCCGCTTTGATCGGTTTTCCGGCTTCAGCCGCCAGGGTTTGGGCTAATTCTTCAGCCCGGGCGGTGATTCCAGCGGCAATTCGATTGAGCAAGCCCGAACGCTCATAGCTGCCCAGGCGCTTCAGGGCGTCAAACCCTTCAACTGCCGCCGCAATCGCATCCTGAACATCGGTGTCTGTGGCTTGATAAGTGATTCCCACCACGCTTTGGTCAAAAGGGGCGCGGATTTCAGTGACTTCCGGCGACGTTCGCCAGGATGCGCCAATCAGGAATTTGTGTTCGTGTGACATAAAAAGAATGAAGAATGAAGAATGAAGAATGAAGAATGAAGAATGAAGAATGAAGAA
>DAOQNB010000337.1:0-6609 GCA_035335845.1 Acidobacteriota bacterium
GAGAGTTCTTCAGCCCGGCGCAGGTGGCCACAGGCACCACAAATTGCCCATTCTTCAATCAGCGGATGTTGTGGATTTCCAATGGCAAGTTGCTGAATTTCAAATTGCCTGCCATGGGTATAAAAATGATTGGCAGGCGCCAGTTCCTTGAGCGCCACCCCAGCCGAGCGTGTCAACTCAACGGGTTTGATTTCTTCACTGTTTTGCCGATACCGATTATAAACAGCACCGTAAAATCGGACTCCGCGCTCAGGAAACGCATAATTAGGCAAGAGTCCAGTATCAGTTAAAATCTCGAGGGCAGAGGTACGTCCTAATCCGGCCAATCGCCCATTCAGGATGTTGATTTCCTGTTCGATTTCGTCTTTGGCCTCTTTTTCCTCAGCGTCCAGTTTGGAGAGCTGATCGCGTAAGCGTTTCCGGGCATTTTCCAGATCACGGAGTTGTGACTCATAGTCCCGTACAGCCTCGTTGATTCGGAGGAACAATAAGTCAGTGGTTGTTTCCTGAAGAAATCGGCTTCGGGTGTCAGCTTGAACATTATTTTGAAACCGGTTGAGGAAATTCCTTCGAAGTTCTCCTTCCTGGTCACTCATCCAGGTACGGAGGCGTTCCATCTGGCCACGAGGTCGGTTCAGGTCTTCAACCAGTTGGCGAGCTTGTCGGGGGAAATCGGTCAACACCTGATATTTGGTGGCACTGTCAAAACAATAGGCCAGGTACTGCCTGACTAAAACGGCTGAGGCATCGAGCCAGCAGCCAGGCGGGTCAACCTTTCCGCGAATCATTTCTGACGGACGACCAAAGAAAAACAAGTCGTGGGGGCGTTGATTGACCACCGAGACAATCAGGGCCGTACCTGTTGCCCGTCCAGCGCGTCCAATGCGCTGCATATAACTTGCCGTAGTGGGTGGCATTGAACACAGCATCGTGCTTGATAAATCGCCAATATCAATCCCCATTTCAAGTGTGCTGGTACAGGTCAGTACATTTGGGTCGTCGGCATGTGCGTTTTTGGAAAATACGTTTTCAAGTGATTCGCGATCCTCAGTGGCGAGGAGCCCGGTATGTTCGCGTGCGACCACACGGCGCAAGACGCCTTTCCGATACCGATCCTGATAATACTTTTGGCGGGAAGTCCAATCTTGGGAGATATAGACTTCCTGGTGGTTGAGGTAATCAAGGCTGGGTGCATTTTTCCACAAAATTGCTTCCGGCATTGGTCGGACAAAAGAACGGTCACTGATATTGCCAACCAGATGAACTGTTTGGGAGAAGAGACGCGCTGCCTGAGCGGAAACCGCGTAAAATCGTTTATTGCCATCCTGGTGGAGTTTAACCAGCAAACCTGTCTCAGTACCCGTGTCCAGCAGGGTGTTCAATAGATCAATGACACTGGTTTCATCAATATGGGGCAATTTCAGTGCCCTTCTTGCCCAAACAACTTGCCAGGGGGCTTGATTTCCCCGCAGCGTTGTTGCGAGAACATTGTCATGACCATTGTGAGGTAGGGTGACCAGTAGCCGTGGGCGTGAATGTCTGGCTGGCGGATAGATTTCTCGTTCTTTAATGGTTTTGCCAAATGGATGTTTTCCCCAGAAGTCTTTGCGAGCAAAATCGGTGAGGAATCGATGTGACAAGGCCCCACGTGATCGGGCTCGGTGTAGAAAACCATAGAGCCAAAGCCGCCATAAGTCTGAAGGAACTTTGGCAAATAGGGGGTGCTGGTTGGCAAACCGTTCTCGGAGGCGTTGCAAGGTTGAAGTAAGTATGGCTTCATCCCACCCAAGACAGGCACTTCCCGCCATCTCCAATGTCCGCCCGATGGATTGCCGAAGTCCGAATTCACTGGTGGCTTCCCAGGTCAGACGTTCTTGAATCTCGGCCAGTAAATGTGGTGACAGAGCCTCTTTGCTCTGCTGCTGGCGATATTTTAAAAAAGGCTGATATTGGTGCAAATCTGATGGCAACAAAGCCGCAATTGCCTCGCTTATATGTCCAGGCCACCCAGGTCGCGGGTGTGCCCACCAATCGAGCACCGCTTTTCCTGCATCCACAAGTGGTAACCCGTTGCTTCCAGTCGATTCGACGACTCGTTGCAATGCTGTGCGGAATGTGAATTGATAGGTCCGAGCCGTAAAAAAACCGGCTCGGTGCGAAGCATCCTGAACACTATCGGTGAAGGCTAGCAGTTTGGGGTCATCATTGAGAATTGAGCCAAACAATTCATCAAGAGCCACACTCGACAAAGTGGCGGATTGGCTCCCAATAAAGAAAACACTCTCTTTGGTTTTACATTGGGGACATCCCTGCACACCAGATACCGTACCACTTATTTCGTCTTTTTTGGCTTGTTTATTGATCCGGACCTTGATTGATTTCGGGTCGTAGGTGAGAGGGCAGTGGCCCTCACCGTGCCTGAGGACCAGGCTTTTTGGGTGAAGTTGCCATACGTCAAACAGGTTGGGTTGCGCCTCGCCAGTTTGAGAAGCCTCCCGAAACGGACTGATTACAACCAGATGGGCACTACGTTGGCCTTTTTGCCCAAACCAGCTTCGATAAATTCGGGTTGGGTCGCTGTCAAGCTGAATTCCTTCAACCCCAGTTGCCTGCAGGGATGCATCCTTGCTCCGGTCATGCAATGCAATCCACCCAGACTCACCGCACTCCAGGCAATGAAAAGTCGGCAGTACTGGATATTCCTGAGTTGGTTCATCTAACCAGGCAAAGATTGGATTTTCGTGGACCAACCTGCCCAATCGTCTTAATTCCCGAATCCAGATTTGAACTTGAATCGGGATCATTGGAAAGGCATAGCCATTTCGTTCTTCACGAGCCTGTGACACCAAAGCCAAAAAGGAAGCACAGATATGCTGGCGATCAGAAAATTGTTGGTACCCAATAAAGCCCAAATCTGCCTGCGAGAGGTGCTCTATTAATTCATTCCAGGTAAGTAATCCTTTGCCCTGAGTTTCAGCCTCACTAAACACGGTCAGCAAGTCAGAAAATAACTTTTGTCCTTTTAGCCAGCTCCCAAGACGAACTGACCACTTCTCTACCACTACATGACGATTCTCTATATTCTCGCTGGTCCCCTGGGCTGGTTCTATTGAAATCAAAGGGGAATTGAAAAATTGAGGCCCCCCCCACAATTTTGACTGCCGGACGGCATATTGAAAACTGTCCTCATCCTCAAGCGGGACACAGTGACCAGGATCGGGGAGGTAGGTGTCGTGCAGGTCAGCATGGACAATTTCTTCAACCGTAAGCCGATCTTCAACAATTACTGCATCCGCGGCGATATCTTCCTCAAAGATCGTGCTTGCAAACCTTGCTAAACGGTCATTTGGGGTTTCTTTCCCATCAATGGTACCTCCCTCCAGTCGGGCACCTGGCTCACGATTATCCAGGGTAGCACTTGTTCCAATAACACATAGCTCACCTTTGGAAATGTTCAACCGCTCCTTGAGCCGTCTTAACAAACAGGCGACATCTGCTCCCTGCGCCCCGTCATAGGTGTGAAGTTCGTCGAGAACCAGATAATTTAAAATCCCAGCCTCGTTAAACCGCCATAGACCCTGGTCTTGAGGGCGAATCAATAAATAGTCCAACATTTTGTAATTGGTTAACAAAATATCTGGCGGAGTATCTTGTTGAACCGCGTGATTCGTAATGCCATGCCACTCTCCCATGTTAATCGTTCCGCTAATCTGACCTGTTTCTGGCGTAGTTGGGTCATACCGCCCTGTATAATTTCCAACCCGAATATTGGCATTGCGGAGTTCTGGCGTTTGCCAGATCAGTCGGGCAAAGCGTTTTTCCTGATCAGCCGCCAGAGCGTTCATCGGGTATAAGAGAATCGCTTTGATCCCAAGCGTCCCTTTCTGCTTTTCACGGAGGCAATGATCCAGAATAGGGTATAGAAAACACTCCGTTTTCCCTGACCCAGTACCAGTTGTAATGATGGTAGGTTTGGGGGATTGTTCAAAGCTTGATAATCGTCTCCAGGCGCGAACCTGATGTTTGAACGGGTGCATGGTAAAGCCAAAAGAAAAGAGTGGAATTTCATCTGGCTCAGCGGTGCGAAAGGGTCTGCGTAATTGAATCCAGGCACCTTTAAACAGACCATTTTCAGGGTCATTGAGAAATTTTTCGAAAGCAAGGTCAATCTCAGGGTTTCGAAAATCAAACGTTGATTGGAGATAAAACAAGACTTGTTGCCGGATGTTCTCAGCCAGGTGAATCGGAAGCATAGGTTTCTTCTAAATTTCAAAAGATTAAAACAGGCCAGAATTGTCAAAGCAGCGCGTGAACGGCAAAAAGGATGGGGCTATTTAACCCCAGCAATGTAGAGAGATGTAACAGTAAGTTGAAGATTTGCAAAAAACACCCGTTGGTGTTCACGGTATGGAGTATTGCACATCAACTTGAACTGGAAAACCCACAATGAAAGATAACATCATGGCTTGTTTGTGCCGGGTCCCGCAGTTGGTTTCGAGAAAGAAGGGCTGGAGTTTAAGTAGAAAATGATCGTTGAGTGCTTATTGTTGGGAAAATTGAACTTACACAGATTAATCAAAACCAGTTCCAGCGGCTGATTTGTTCATTTTGGGTGAGTCTGCAATAAGCTTTATTCTTGAGTAATAATCATTTACGGATACTGACATCTGTATTTGAGTGTTTTAAACGGTTTGCCTTTGCCAGATCTTTAATCAAAAATACCTGTGAATTCAAATACAGTCTGTCAGTGTTAGCCTTCGCTCTCTTTTATTTTCCCGCAACTCACTGCATAATTCCATGTTGCAAATATTCAACTGATGGAGAAAATTGGCAATTGTCACCCTTGGTTATTGGGTTATTACCCTGACTTCCCAAAAGGAGCTTACGTTGAAAGACATGCAGGATAACAACTTCAGCGCTTTTCGCTCAGGTGGGGTTCGGCATCCCCCAGAAGCCGATATAGAAAGTATTCGAGATCTCCTGCAAGGGTATGGTTCATATCGGAGTATTCTCAAAGAATTAATCCAAAATGCAGAGGATGCTGGTTCAACCCGGCTTGATCTCATTTATCTGCCTGGTGACCCGGCTGCACCACACGTTCTCCTTCGAGGACCGGGGCTCCTGGTTGTCAATGATGGTGTCTTCAAGTCAGAAGATCGAGATGCGATTACACAAATTAACCTGGGAACAAAAGGAACTGAAGAACGGTCAATTGGTCGGTTTGGAAAAGGGCTGAAAAGTGTTTTCGCCTGGTGCGAAGCGTTTTTCATCATAGCCAAAACTAACCTGAAGCAAGGGTGGCCTTACCCAATGATTACTGACCTTTTCAACCCCTGGCATGGCTGGAGGCACCGAGATTGGGAGGATGAATTTGAGGTGAGTCGGGAGCAACTGCCAGTCATTACACAAGAACACATTGTCAATATTTATGAGCCTGGGAAATCCTGGCTCGGTTTTTGGTTCCCCTTGAGGAATAAGTCAGTCACAGATACTTCCGAATTATCTGAAGGGTGGATCCATGAAAGTTTTCCAGGAGATAATCCAAGGTTTTTTCAGGAGTTGGTGTGCGAACTCCAGGAACTTGCTCCTTCACTTGTTTTTCTGAGGAATTTGAAGCAGTTGGCCATGCTGAATCGGACCAGTGAATGCTCAGACTCGCTTTTGCTCAAATTCTCGCTGCAAAGTGAGCGTATTCCAGCCCCTGATGTTCAACCTGGAACGGTGATGTCGGTGCGCGGTGACCTCGTTTTGAATTCTGGTAACGGTGACACGAGTTTTCATTACTGTGGTTTTGCTGGACGGTTACAGGAAGATGCTACAACTTCTCAACTAAAGCGTTCTCTGGGCTGGCCTAAAGTTGTGAAGCGCACCCAAGGTTATAACCAGGCGAGCCTTCCGGTTAAAGGTGACCCTCACTTTGCCACGTTGATCTCAAGTCACCCAGCCAAAAAACAGGGATCAAAGGGGTCTCTCGAACTGAGGTGGTGTGTCTTCTTTCCAGTTGGAAAACAGCCTCAGGAAGGGCCGTCTGTCCCATTGGAAACTTTCGATCATCACATCACAATCAATTTGCATGGGTTTTTCTTTTTGGACTCTGAGCGATTGCGAATTGATGGGCTGGAAGATCGGTTTAAATTGAATGAGCCACGCGGAAATGAGGTTTGTATCAACTGGAATGAGTTTGTGGCAACCCAGGGATCCCTGCAATGGCTACCCCAATCGCTCACTGACTTTGCATTACATAAAAGACTTAACTCAAAGCAATGCAGGGAGTTAGCTGATGCTTTAAAAAAAACCTGGCTCTGGCAGGGCTTTCAAGAGGCGATTTGCAGTGAGAACACCTGGCAACCTTGTTGGCGGGCAGGAATTGAAACCTGGAGTCATATTTCCACCCAAAATCCACCGCTTATTATTCCTCACACTGATGAGCCCGAAAAAATACTTAAAAGCATCCCTGTCCTGGGAGATTTAAGTTTGCAACATTCACTGGTCATGCTGGAGGATCGTGGATCTGTACCCGGTTTACATCATGATAAATTTAGATCCTGGCCAGAGGAACAGGTACTTCACTTACTCAGATCAATTGACCCTGTTACGAATTGGAGCGAA
>DAOQNB010000338.1:0-6607 GCA_035335845.1 Acidobacteriota bacterium
TCTTCATTCTTCATTCTTCATTCAGTAATCCGCATGCGGCAACGGACTTTATGGTCGGTTGCCGTTTTGAGTCTTCCCAGGACAATTTCCCCGTCACGGCATTGAGGCTGAGCTTCGCCACACCGTGGGGCAAAGGCACATCCTGGCGGAAGTTCAGTCAACTTTGGAACAACGCCTTCGATGGTGTTGAGCCGGTTGCGTGTCCGATCCCCCAGACGTGGAATACTGGCCAGTAATCCTGCGGTGTATGGATGTTGCGGGTTGGCAAATAAATCGCGGACGGCGGCATCTTCGACGACTCTCCCGGCATACATCACCGCCACGCGGTCAGCGGTTTCCGCCACAACTCCCAAATCGTGAGTAATCAACAGGAGTGCCAGTTGCCGCTCGACCCGAAGCTGATTGATGAGTTCCAGAATCTGGGCCTGGATGGTGACATCCAGGGCCGTGGTGGGTTCGTCGGCAATCAGGATTTTTGGGTCACAACTGAGCGCCATGGCAATCATCGCCCGTTGGCGCATCCCACCCGAAAGTTGATGAGGATAATCACGGGCGCGTTTGGCCGGGTCGGGAATCGAAACCGATTGTAATGATTCGACCGCTGCATCCCAGGCTTGCTTGCGTGGCACATTTTTGTGCAGGCGGATGGCTTCGGCAATTTGTTCGCCAATGGTGAACACCGGATTGAGCGATGTCATCGGATCCTGAAAAATCATGGCGATTTCCGAACCACGCATTCGGCGGCGATCATCAGCAGCAAGGTTCAGGAGGTTTGTACCGTTATAGTGAATCTCCCCGCCGGTAATTTTCCCCGTCCCCCCAACCAGTCCCATAATTGAAAGTGCGGTCACTGATTTTCCCGAACCGGACTCCCCGACGATTCCCAGCGCCTGTCCCTGCTCAAGCGAAAAACTGACGTCATCAACTGCCCGAACAACGCCTTGCCGGGTATAAAAATAGGTTTGCAAATGATTTACAGTAAGAAGACTCATGAATGGAGTGAAGTTTTGAAGGATGTGGAATGTGGGATGAAGGGAAATTCATCCTGCCTCCTGAGTGATCTGCTTACCTTATCATTTTATCCAGAAGATTTCAGCCCTGGCTTTTTTGAACCACAGAGAGCACAGGAATGTCTCATTCTGTTTTGTAACAAATTATAACAAACACAAAATGAACGTACTGAGTACAGTTAAAGGCTGATTTTCAATCCGAAAACGGTGATATCATCCCGTTGAAGCTCGCTGCCTTGATGAGCTGCCAGAGCCTGTTCGATGTGCTGATGTTGGATCTCAACTGGAATTCCAGCAACAGTTTGCAAGAGTGTTCTTAACCGCTTCGTCCCATATTTCTGTCGTTCTAAATTGGGCTGATCGGTAAACCCATCAGAACACATATACAGCATCATTCCGGATTGTAACTCCAGTTCCTGACTCTGATAGCGTCGGATTTCTTCACGTTGTTGCCCGCCAATCGGCTTGCGATTCCCTGGAATTTCTTCAAAGCTTCCGTCATTCCACACCACGTACAATGGGCGTTTGGCCCCAGCAAATACCAGTCGGCGGTGGGTGACATTGATCTGGCACAGGGCAATGTCCATTCCATCCTGCGTTTCAGTCCCAGCCTCACCCTGTCGGAGCGCCCGTCGAATCCCTTCGTGGAGTAACTCCAGAATTCGCCCTGGCTCGGTAATTCCCTTTTCGACCACAATTTGATTGAGCAATGTCGTTCCAATCATTGACATCAGCGCACCTGGAACGCCATGCCCAGTGCAATCAGCGATTCCAACCAGCACTCCTTCAGCAAAATCCTGAAACCAGTAAAAATCGCCCGACACAATGTCACGCGGCTTAAACAAAATGAAGTACTCGCCCACAGTTCCAACCACAGGCTCGTCGGCTTTCAAAATCGCCTGCTGGATGGTCTCTGCATAGCGGATACTATCGAGAATCTGGGTATTTTTGGCTTTGATTTCGGCTTCGGATTGCTGGAGTTGTTTGACTGTTCGACTGAGTTCAATAGTTCGTTCCTGAACTTTCTCTTCCAGATTGGCATAGAGCAAAGCATTTTCAATTGACATCGCCGCCTGGGCCGAGAGCATATTCATGACTTCAACCCGTTCTGCGGTAAAGGCGCCAGCCACGGTCTGATTTTCAAGGTACAAAATGGCTGAGAGCTTGCCTTGATTTTGAACCGGTAAACACAACACGGACGCAGGTTTCACCCGTTGAATGTAAGCATCTGTGACAAATCGGCGGTCTTGAGCCGCATTGTCGGAAAGAACGATTTCCCGGGTTCGGGTCGCCAGATTGACCACCGCTTCCGACCAGTCTCTGGTATCTGTCAACGCAATTGATTCCAGGACCGTGATGGTCTGCCCGCTACATTGAGCAGCAATAAACCATTGTCCATCTCGTGGAAGCAACAAGACTGCCCGCTGGGCACCAGCGTTCTCCATCGCCAGCCGGATCATCTTGGCCAGTAAGCGTTCCAGCTTGAGTTCACCCGACAACACCTGTGCCGCCCGCAACAGCGTGTGGACATCAAGCACGCCGGTCGAACGCCGCGACGAAGTACTGATCATGGTGGCCTGAGTCGTCGCCAAAGATGGTCCGCTCATCCGCCGCTCAGTCACCTGGATCGGAATATCTGCAAATGTTTCCTGCAAATGTCGGAGCTTGGCCGTCGCCCCAAGCCGACTATAGGCCGACCAGGCATCTTCGAGGTAGGCCCGTGCAATCCGCCGCTGATCAATCGTGGCGTAAAAGGCCGCCGCGTATTCACAGGCAATCGCTTCATCCAAAAGGAGCTGGTGGGTGCGGGCCTGACCGATTGCCTGTTCATATTCAAACATGGCCGAACTTAGATTTCCTTTCACCCGATGTGTTTCGGCCCGAACCAGATGAAATTTGCTATGGACCATCTCCGGACAGGTGTTGCGAGCGGCTTCCAGTTCCTTGGTATAGGCTTCAATGCGTGCCCAATCGGCTTCAGCCGTCGCTGATTGGGCATCATAGAGCCGCAATTGAGCCAGCGCGCCACACCAAAACAGTGTAACTCCAGACAAATTGGCATAAGTCAAAAGCATATACCCACGTGTCGTCTCACAAATCTTCAGCACCGCCTGGGTGTGCCCAAATAGAAACAGGAGCACCAATTTCAGGTAATAAATCGCCCCTAAAAACGACCCATCGCGTCGAGCGGTAAAGTGGGCCAGCAGGCTCTCTTCAGATTCTGATTCAAGTGAGAGCGAGCAGGGATCAGCAGTCTGTCCAGTCAAGTTCCGCACATACTGGCGTTGCAAGAGAAACACCTGATGCGCCCGGCTCTGTCGGTACTTGCGGCTAATTTCAAGATAGCGGGTGAGTTCTTCTTCGAGTTGCCCCAGTGGTTCGCCGATATAGATTTTTCCCATCGAAATCGAGATCAAAGCAAACGTCGCAAATTCAAAGTCTCCAGTTTCGAACCCACTCAGGAAAGTTTCGGTAAATGGTTGAAAACTTTCGCGAAAAGGCCGCCAGTACATTCGGATATAGAGGTTATAGAGCAGGAGGGTGCGGGTTCGAAACTGAGTGGCCTGCAGTTTTTCGACCAGATCCAGTGCCAGCCGGCCAAAGGTTTCAGCCGCCTGAATTTGCTTTAACCGGGTGGCCAGTATCTGGGCAAACGCAATGTAGCCCGTCACCGAAGAGGCTGAGTTGCCATATTTCAGCGACAACCTGACCCGATGCAAAGTAAACAAACCGGCCAGGTTCAGGTTGGTTTGGAGGGCAGCACTCGCCCCCCGCATCAACATCTGCATCGCTGCCAGCGCCCAGGGCTCAGTCATCTCAGGCAACTCAAGCAACTTGTGCGGTGGCCGCCCGGCCAGCAGTTGCTGGACTTCCATAAAAACACCCTGGACATCGGCTTCCGTCGGCGACGAAGGAATCACCAGGCCAAGTTGATTGAGTGCTTCCAGTGAGCAGGCAATACAGTCCTGAAGACGATTTTTCGAAATCAAGCTTTGAATCTGAGCATCGCGCACCCGGATCGAATCAATGAAACGGCGGACATTGGCCAGCACAATGGCAATAAACTCATCAGCTCGTTCGGTTTGGGCACACCAGAGCGCGGTTTCCGCTGCTTCTTCGTGCAAGGCCAGGGTTAATTCATAGCACGTTTCCCAGGCCGACGGGGGGAGAAAGCGCAAACCAGTTTCAAAATAATCATAGGCTGGCTGGAAGGCTGCCGAGGCTTTGGCTTTGCGCCCGGCTGCCAGGTTTTTGCGTGCCAGGTCAGTTCGTTCAACTTCGTTGGCGAGCAAATCACCGCCCAAATTCAGGTGATTGACAATGGTAAATTGTTCCTGTTCCCGTTCGGAGGCGGAAAGACCGTGTTCCAACCGACGTCCAATCACCAGATGAAGAGCGGTTTTTTGGGCGTCATCCAGCAGCGAATGGGCAGCCTGTTGAATCCGGTCGTGGACAAAACAGCACTCAAAGGTGGCATCCAGTTGGGTATCGCCAGCAGAAAATTCCAGCAACCGGTACCCATCTCCAATCGGCAAGAGGAGTTCTTCGTTGATGGCATCCCGAATATCAGCCAGAACCAGTGCCGGAGACTTTTGGGTCACCAGACACAGATAATGAAATGAAAATTGACTACCAAGACAGGCTGCTGCCGCTACAATTTCCTGCGTTGACGGCGCCAGTTTTTTCAATTTGCCAGCCAGCAAATCTGCGACATTGTCGGTTATCTGAGTCTGGGTAATCTGCTCCAGATCCCAGATCCAGCGCCCAAGCTGAGCATCAAACCCAATCAGGTCGTTTTGGGTCAGCGATTTCAGAAATTCCCCGGTGAAAAAGGGATTTCCCGCTGTCTTCTTATAAATCAACTCCGCCAGGCCGCCAACCACTGATGGATCTGAATGAAGTGCATCCGCCACAAACCGGGTAACAGTGTCTTGATCAAGGGCTCTGAGTTGAAGTTCGGTCACGGTTGTGTCTGATTTGTGAATTTCTTCAAGCACCAGCGTCAACGGATGAGCAGTCGAAACCTCATTGGCCCGAAAAGCACTGATCATTAAGAGGTTTGGAATTGGGTTAACGGTAAACAGCATCTGGAGCAGTTTCAGCGAATCAGAGTCTGCCCACTGTAGATCATCCAGAAAGAGCACCAGGGGATGATCAGGATGCGCCCAAACGGCAAGAAAATTTAAAAAGGTGGCCAAAAACCGATTTTGGGCCTCGGTTGGCGACAGACTGACCGCAGGTGGTTGTTTGCCAAGAATCAGTTCCACTTCGGGAAGCACCGCCGCCAGGACCGATCCATTGTTCCCCAAAGCCGTCAGCAGGCGGGTGCGCCAGTGTTCAATCGTGGCTTCGCTTTCAGTCAGAATTTGAACCAGCCCAGCTTGAAAAGCCTGAAGAACGGCCGCATAGGGGGTGTTGCGTTGAAACTGATCAAACTTCCCTGCCAGAAAATATCCGTGCCGTTCAGTTACGGGTTTATACAATTCTTGGACCAGCACCGATTTCCCGATTCCGGAATAGCCAGAGACCAGCAGCAGCTCGGTCTGACCGGTCTTCATCCGGTCAAAAGCTTCCAGCAACAGTCGGGTTTCAGTTTCACGGCCATACAGACGTTGCGGCAACGCAAAATGTAAGGCTGTATCGTGCCATCCGAGGGTGAATTCTGGAATTGGCCCGCCCGCTTCAAGCGCCGTCACACAGTGTCGCAGGTCAAAGGCCAGCCCGGCAGCGGTTTGATACCGGTCATCGGCTGATTTGGACAGGAGTTTAAGGATTAAATCAGAAACCAGTGATGGGATGTCGGGGTTGATCGTGGTTGGAGGAACTGGAGGAACCGCGAGATGACAATGCACCAGTTCGAGCAGGTCAGTTGACTCAAACGGTAGTCGCCCGGTGAGCAATTCATAGAGCACGACACCCAGTGAATATAAATCCGCCCGAAAATCCACCCGGCGATTCATGCGCCCGGTTTGTTCGGGTGCAATGTAGGGCAACGTTCCTTCGAGCACAGTCAAACTTTGGAAAGTGGTCGCCTGCTGGGTATGAGTGCTGGCAATGCCGAAATCAATCAGCCGGACTTCCCGGCTGTGAGGATTGTACAAAATGTTGCCCGGAGCAACGTCCTTATGAATCACCTTTTTGCGATGCACCACCGATAATGTGTCAGCGACTTCCACACCAAGCGACAGGATTTCAAGGAGCGAAAAGTGAGTTCCCTGGTGCTTGAGCTGGGCAAGCGAAATGCCTCCGAAGTCTTCAATAATCATCATCTGCCGGTGCTGACAGTTCAGCAAATCATACACGCGGATACAGCCATTTCCGTCAAAGAGCGAAACCAGTTCATACTCGCGTTTAAAGCGGGCGTTTTGTTCGGCTGAAGGATATTCAACCGCCAGCATCTTCCCGATAACCGGCAGAGCATCCGTAGTGCGCACACCACGGTAAACCACCGAGTTTTCGCTTTCATAAATGCACTGCTCAAGCTGGTAGTTCGACAAGACAATCATTGGGACAAAGCAAATGGAAAAAGTTAAGGATCAGGATATGCAGGAGGGGCAGAACGCATAGTGTACACAGATTTAGGAATTTCTTCACCA
>DAOQNB010000339.1:0-6593 GCA_035335845.1 Acidobacteriota bacterium
TCAGCCCCAAGCCCGAAGTTTTCAGCCCCAAGCCCGAAGTTTTCAGCCCCAAGCCCGAAGTTTTCAGCCCCAGGCCCGAAGTCTTCAGCCCTAAGCCCTGAGCCCTGGTTTTGTGCCCTTATGCCAGGGTTCGCTTCACAATGACCAGCGTGATGTCGTCATCCATGGCCTGTCCGTTCGAGAAGCTTCGCACCGCGTCAAAAATGCGATCTCGCAGGTGATGGGCGTCGAGGTTGGAATGGGCAGCAATTACCTGTTCCAGTCCATCATATCCGAAGACCTTCCCTTGCGAATCTCTGGCTTCAACCAGGCCATCGCTGTAAAACACAATCGTGTCTCCGGGGGCCAATTCGGCATGTTTGGTTTCATAACACGACTGAGGGCGTACGCCGAGCGGGTAGGCTGTACTTTCGATCATTCTGACAGTTCGACTCTGTGCACTATAGTGAAAGGGGAAGGGATGTCCGGCATTGGCAAACTGGAGTTGCCAGGTTTCGACGTTGAGCACCGCATAGGCAAAGGTCATCAGATTCCGTTTATTACTGGTGATGCAGATTAACGTGTTCATGGCAGAAATGACTGCCGGAGGTGACGCATCAACTGACACCTGGTTTAAGAGCCCACCTTTGGCCAGCGCCATCAACAACCCGGATGACACTCCATGCCCGGTGACGTCGCCAATGGCAATCGCCAGTTCTGATTGATTCAGGACAAAGTAGTCATAGTAATCGCCACCGACTTCCTGGGCCGTGGTGGAAAAGCTGGCCAGTTGAAGATCCGGAAACACCGGATCACCTGATGGCAGCAAACTCTGTTGCAGGTGGCGGGCAATTTCAAGTTCACGCTTTAACTTGGCTTCTTCGGTGGCCAGTGCAATCAGCCGGGCGTTTTCAAGCCGGAGCGCGGTGGCTTCGGCAACTGCCATCAGCAGTGATTTGTCTTCTTTGGTATAGGGTTCTTCAGAAAGTTTTGGCCCCAGTGACATCAAGCCCAGAACACCCTCTTTGGTGGCGAGGGGAACAATGAGGCTGGTGTTGAGTGGTTCAAAAAGACGTTGCTCAAGGTGGCGGGCAATGTAGCTTTCCTCGGGATCACGGTCGAGTTCTTCGGTCCAGGAATCAGGATCGGCAAAGTAAACGTCTAAGGGGATGGGATCCTTGCTCAGTTTTTGGAGAATTGGGGTGCCATTTGGAAGCTGGAGTTCTGGATCAATTCCGCCGGTCGAGCCCATTTCAAAGCGGCAGACAAAAGCCGGCATTCCTTCCTGAATTGGGTCAGATTGTGGTTTGGCGTGCAGAAATGCCTGATGGACAAAAAACGCCACTCGATTGACGTGAAGCGCGGCATTAATTTGTGACCCAACCCGCTGCAGAACTTCATAGGCATCAGTAAAGTTGCGAACTGACCGGCTTAATTCGGTTAATACCTGCTGAGCATTGTAGGCATCACGGAAAAATGCCCGATCAATCAGTGCCTGAAGATGAGGGTTGACCTGCCACATCCAAAACAACCCAAACCCGGCCAGACAGTAATAAATGCCCCGCCACATCATTGGCGTGGGTGAGACGTCAAGCGCCATAAAAAGCTGCTGGCTGGCATCGGTGACTGGATATCTGAGCACCAGCACCAGCAGGATCAATTCCAGAACCCAGTAACTTTTGGACAGAAAGGCGTACTGAATGCTGCGACGCAGGATTTGTCGAACCCCAAGCACCCGGTGTTTGACAATGGTGTATCCAAATGTCAGTGGGAAGACCACGTACAGAGCGACGGCAATCAGGGTGACCCAGGGGGGAAAATTCCGCAGTGTCGTTTCATGGTGCACCACCAGATCCACCAGAAACAGCGCCAGCAAGGGGCCACATCCGACTGTGATTCCAAGCCAGAGCACCCGAAACCGCCGTTCCTGATCAGCCATCCAGACCCCCCGAATTCCTGGAAGTGCCGTTAAGGGGGATCCTAAAAAGCCCAGCAACAACACCGGACCCTGAATTTGCTCCAGTGAGCCAAAGGTATAGGCATTGAGTTCACGGGCCAGGGAAAACGAATACTGGGCTGCCAGATCCGTGACGACTGAAAAACTGAGCATGACCAGCGTAAACAGCAGATACAGGTAGCGAACCCAGCGATACTTTTGGGATAAGGCGGTCGGGGTTGGAAATTCAGAAAAAAAGCGAAAGCACAGATACCCTGACAGCCACATCGCGATACCGCTGTAGAGCAGGTAAAATTCACGTAATCCGCCTGGGATCAAAATGGAGTTCATCCCAAAGAGGGAAGCCGCACAGACAAAAAATAATCCGCCGGTACGCGCTGTTTTGTCTTCCCATCGCAGCCAGCAAACCCCAAGGCCAATAATGGTACAAATCAACGGGGTAATCAGTAGAATCAGATAAAAGCCGAATTGATAAGAAAAAAACCCCTCAAACGTCGTGGTCGGAAGATCAATGAGACAGGAGGTCAGTTTACCATCCGGTTTGCGGACCGTTAAGGCAAGGACTCCCTTGTGTTGAGCCGCCTTGCGAAACTGGCTGTATTCGACAAAACCAGTGAACGGCGCCCCGGTCTGAGTCAATAACTCATCGCCTGATTCAAGTCCAACATAGGCGGCGGGTGTTTTGGGGATCACCTTGGCCACCAGGATTTTGCCTTCGGTGGGGTGATACTCTTCATAAAACCCTGGAGACGCCCACGAGAAAGTTGCCTGAGTTGAATAAAACGCCTTGGTGCCAATTGAAACAACCGCACAGGTGGTGAGCACCCAGAGCAAGGTCCGTGAGAGAAGTTGGGAGGCTTTCATAATGACACTCCGAGAAATTCGGGGACGGTTGCTGAGGTCAGGTGGGGGCAGGGTAAGCCAACTCGAAGCCAAATACAATGCAGTGTGTGCGGGTCAATGCGAGTGAACTGGTACGCTTGATTGCGTGCCTGCCTGAAAGGTCTGACGTGCCAGTTTCTTTCAGAAACAGCAGCCGCGTTTCAATGCTCGATCAGACGTGATATTCCCTATCCAATGCGTCAACTTTCGTATCTGAAAGTGTTACCGCCCTGTGTTTTTCTGAGTTTGAAGATCAACATAACCTGCGCTTGAAAATTGGTCTGGTTTGATTGGTTATGCACTGGTGACTGACTCCATACCAGATCTGGAGGTTGAGTCAGGGGCTTACCCTCAGCCGGGCTTCAAAACTTTGGAGGGGCTGTAAAATTCACGGAAAAATCTGGACTTTTTGACGCATTTCTGACGCATTGTGCCTTTACAAAAATATAACTAGGGCCTAATCTAACTTACTGTCCCCAATCGCTTTTCTCATCAACAATCGCTTCTGTATTCATACAATTCAATCAGATCGTCAACCAGTGACACGGTGCAGCCCACCCCCTGAAATTTCCTGCCGATTCTCCCTCTGCTGTACCCTGACCGTCCCCACTGTGGACACCGATTGGACCTGTAGCGCGCCGCACTCTTTGTGTTTATGAAAGGCAGGGCTGTTTTATGGCCGATTTGAAACTCACATTCCCTCTTCGTGGTTTGCGCAACCAGATACCTTTGTCCATCCAATTTGTGAAACACACCCTCGGCGGTGTGTTTCTTTTCTTTTTGGTTTTAGGCGGAAATTTTTTGGTCGTTGCGGAAGAAAAATATTCGTTAACCCAGCGTCCAGTCGCAAAGTCAGATGCCGAGTTTGACGACTATACGGCTGTCTCCCAGGCGACAGCAACCCCTGAAAAAGTTCTGCCTCTGGCTGAAGCCTTCCTTACCAAATATGATTCCAGCCAGATGCGCGGAATTGTATATCGCGACATGGTTTCAGCGCTGAGCCGGTTAAATCAGTTTGATAAGGCTTTTGAGGTTGGCGCCAAAGCTCTGGCCGAAAAATCAGACAACCTGAGTGTGATGGCTCAACTGGCTGATGTGGCCAGTAACGCCGCGCTCAACGGAAATCTGGCGTTTTCTGATCAGGGAATCAAATTTGGCCGAGATGTCATCGCCCTGTTTGAAAATGGAAAACGTCCGTATGAATTTACTGAAGAGCAATGGGCTGGCGTCAGACCAAAACGCATGGCGCAACTCTATACATCAGTCGGTATTTTACTCACACTGAAGAATGAGTCAGATGGCGCCGTGAATATGCTGGTCAAAGCCCTCCAATTTGAGGGACGCGATCCCTATACCCAGTTGATGCTGGCCAAGGCGTACAAATCAATGCTGGATAATCTGTCAAAAGGAGTTGGAAAAAATCCGGCTGTCCCTAAAGAACTGACAGGGCAGATCCAAACCGTTCGCGAACAGATGATGTTGAGTTATACCCGGGCCCTGGTGCTTTCCGAAGATCCGCAGTTTAGCTGGCTGCACCCTTCGGTTGAAGCCGAAGTCACCTATGTCTACCAGACGGTTCCAGAGCTGGCCAAAATACAGTCAATGACCTTACAGGCGCTGACGGATCGGGTTCGCACCGAGCAGAACGCAGAACCCAGCAAATAACTCTGACAAACCAACCGTATCCGAGAAAAAACACACCGACGGCACGAATCACCAGTTTGGGGTTCGTGCCGTCCTGTTTTTTATACTATAGTTGGTTTATGCCTCGTCTGAGTGCCTCATCAATTCCGTGTGCATTTCAAACTCAATCACCATCCGGTTTCCAATCTGTGCCTGGTTTGAGGGACTACCTTCCTCCATTGATCGAGCGCCGGCGTGATCGTTCTAACAACTAGCCGCACATTGCCTGAAATGTGCTTTTTCATAAACCCAGGCCCAAAGAGCTGGACCTGCCGTTCAGTTCCAACCAAAAAACCCCTTTGCCGTTTACCTACCCTGAGCGGAGGGCGTTGCCCTGGGAAACTGCCGATCATATTTCGGCTTGAGAAAGGAGAAAGCTGGGAGATTTCCCTCCACAGCTTGCAAAAAATTATGAAGATACAGTGGTTTACAGTTCTTTTACTCAATCTGGTGTGTGCTGGATTGGTCCTGGGTACCAACCCCTGTCTGGCCGTTACTCCCCCAGTCAAAGGGGAAAAAATAAAAGTAGAAGACGTGATTGCCAAACATGTGGAATCGCTTGGAACGCAGAAGGCGCTGACTGATGTCAAAACCCGAGTGATTGCCGGGACGGCCATGTTTCGATCAAAGACAATTGGTGCCACCCAGTTACAGGGCCCGGCTGTGGTGGCTTCAGATGGCGCTATGAGCCTGGTGGGAATTGGTTTTAATACAGCCGAGTATTCACAGGAAAAAGTGGCTTATGACGGCAAGAATGTAACCGTGGGATATATTCGGCCCGGCACCCGCTCGGCGCTCGGAGAATTTTTGCTGGCCCGAAATGTGATTTTTAAGGAAGGGCTTTTTGGTGGGGTTTATTCGTCCGGGTGGGCATTGCTCAATCTGCCAGGTCACGAGGCCCGAATCGAATATAGCGGGACAAAAAAGGTCAATGGCAAAGAGGCTCACGTGTTGAAATATGAACCCAAAGGCGGGTCAGATGTTCAAATCCGGCTCTACTTTGATAAAAACACGTTTCAACATATTCAAACCGAGTATGAACAGCTCATTTCAGCCCAAATGGGGGCGAATCCAGAGCAGTCAGCCAGTCAGCGCAACTCCCGAATCAAACTGACCGAACAGTTTGAAAGTTTTGCCAACGAGCAGGGACTGGTTTTACCGCACATCTACAAACTCGTTTTACTGGTGGATGAGCAGCAGAGTGGTCGGCAACTGGAATGGAACTTTGAATTCCAACAGTTTGTCTACAATGAAAAGCTTGACCCTAAATCCTTCAATATCCTGAATAACTAGGGCTGAAAACATCGGGCTGAAGAAGTTGGGCTGAAAACATCGGGTTGAAAACATCGGGCTGAAGAATATTGGGCTGAAGAAGTCGGGCTGAAGAATTGGTTTTATTTCATCCCTCATCTTTCATCCCTCATCCCTTCGATTGCCCCGAGCTTGCGAGTCTTTCAGCCCCAAGCCCATTGGCTTCAGCCCGATGTCTTCCGCCCTGATTTATTCCACGACTGCCAGAATTTCCCCAGCCTTGACCGTTTGACCTTCCGCCACGTGAATTTCTGAAACGGTTCCATTTCGGGTGGCAGCCATTTCGTTTTGCATCTTCATGGCTTCGACCACAACCACCCCTTGACCTGCCTCGACTGTATCTCCAACCTGGGCCAGGATTCGAACCACGCGGCCTGGCATTGGTGAAGTAATTGGCTGAGGGCCGGTTGTTGCGGCTGCACCGCCTTCACGCCGCAACCGGTCAAGCACCTGGACGACACTTACTTTCCCATCCAAAAAAACTTCAATTTTTCCATCCTCGCGATTGGCAACCCGGACGTGATAGATGCGCTCGTCAATTTGAAAAATAAAATAGCCAGGTTCGGGCTGACGAACCCTGGCCTGGACTGACTGTTCCTGAACCCGAGCCGTGAGCGAGCCATTTTCCTGGTTGAGTTCAACTCGAACTGGATGTCCATTGTGAGTGATTTCGTAATTCATCCTATCTTCGGCGCGGAGACCCGGTCCTTGAGGGCCGGGAGGAAGCGCCGCTCCTTCGTTGAATTAAGGTGGTTGTTCTTGCGGTTAACCGGACACAGTT
>DAOQNB010000340.1:0-6589 GCA_035335845.1 Acidobacteriota bacterium
CAGCAACCGGTCAATTCCCTGCTGAGTGTAATCGCGTGCCCGTTGAGTGGTAACAGCTTCTGGTTGTTCAAGTTGTGCCAGGTATTTCAACACCATCACATTTGGATACGTCGAAGAAATCGTCTGTTCGGCACAGCCATGCGGACGCTGCAAAATGCCTTCAATGCCTTCAAACACGTGCCCAAGCAAATTTGGATACAGTTTCAACGTGCTGCGAAGTGTCCCAGACAAAACTGTCGTCGGGACGAGAGTTTCAAACTTCACGCTGTCAGAGAAGAGCTGTCCATCAGTCTGGATTTGTTCCTCGCCATCTGGCTGGACAGTAACTGGTTTTTCAACCGCGTCGCTGGATTCAGTTCCAGTGGCAGTTACCTGCTGGGTTGCCGTTGGCGACGATTTCACAACATCGAAGGAAAACGTCCGACGGGCTTCGTTCTGGCCGGCCACGTCAAGGTTTTTTGAACTGGCATCACGAGTCACAAACCAGTCTTCCGGTTTGAGTTCGAGGGTAACGTTCTGCTTTTTCTTCAAGTAGTTGCGAACAATGACCGGGAGCGTAATCTGATCGCCGACGGTTAAGGTTCGGGGTGGGTCAAGTTCGGCAAAAAACGGCTGAAACGTCTGGATTTCCTTTTCCGCCACGCCAAGCTGACCATCAAACGTCGAAGCCAAAACCGAAAGCTTCCACGTCGTCAGATTGTCCGCCAGTTTGAAATTGAGCCGGGCGCGGCCACTTTGGTCGGTTTCCACCTGTGGTTGCCAGAGCAGAGTTTCCGGAAAATATCGTCGCACTCTGGGGGTAAAGAGCGGGACGGGAACACTGGAGGCAACCGGTTGCACTTCCCGTGTCCTGACTCGCACTTCTGAGTTGGTGGTTTGTAACAACACTTCACCTGACGAAACAATGATGAGTTCTGAGGAACCACCAACCACCAGCGTGACATTGGCGACGGTCATTCGGTTGCCACGCAGCAAAACATTTTCATATCGAACGTATTGAAACCCGCCAGCATTCGCATTGACCTCGTACCATCCGGGCGGCAATTGCACCAGAAAATACTGGCCATTCTCATTTGTTTTTGTGGAGAAGGTCTGGCCTGTCCCTTTGGCAATTGCCTCAATTTTGACATCGGTAATCACAGCGCCGCTTTCATCCATCACGGTTCCCATCAGAGTCCCGGTTGTGCCGGTATCATTCTCTGAAGGAGCTTTTTCATCAGGAGATTGACCTTCCTGACTGGTTGCCGTTCGGGTCGCCAGTATTCCCAGGACAAAATCATCCGCATCGCCCTGAACCTGATTTGGTCCACGGCTGCAGATTGAAACCGTGCCATAGCGATACACAACCTGCATCTGAGACATTCCAGATTTATTGTCATTTATCGGCTTGAGTTCCAGGTGTCGGAAATTGAGATAGAGCGGGCTTTCCCACACATCACGCAGTTCGTCAAAGACGATCCCAGCCGCTGCCAGTTTCGCTCGAAAAGCCTGGTCTTTGTCACTGGCGAGAATAATTTCCGGCAACACATCCCCCACAGCCTGCTCAAGTATTGCCCAGGTGTCCACAAAATAATTGCACCGGGAAGTCCAGACTCGAAAATCATCGCCGTCATACGGTTGTTGTGGATCAACTTCAATGCCATCCTCGCCACGGCTGTGCACTGAAATGACATAGTTTTCCCGTTCAATTGAAAAAGTAAAGCGATAGGGCCTTCCCCACGGGTCGCGTAGTTTATCAAGCGCCAGGTTTTCGCGGGCAAGTTCCGCTTTCAAGGTTTCATAATCCCGGATGTAGCCTCCCGTGCGGGCGTGGTACTGCGCTACAACCCGATCAATCCGTTTGCCGGTGGCCTGGAAAAAAGGCCAGTCAAATTCGGTAGCAGTGAAATCATCCGGCGTGCCGGGACGTTTATCTGGCCCATTCGTTACCAGTGAACCGTTATTTGCCTCACGAAATGTTTTGACCGAAATGCGATATGGAACACCCCAGGGATCTTTCAACTCATTGAGCCCCAGTGAGTGTGTTTCCAAAAAAGAAGCCAGTTCAGTTGTGTTTTGCGGCGGGTTTTCAGCCGATTCAAGGGCTTGTTGTATCTGAGTTCGAAATCCTTCCAGTGATTTGGAAACTGATTCCTGAAAGAGTTGCTGCAATCTCTGGCTCTCCAGAACCGAATCACCAAAATGTCGAAAATCAGAAAGCAAGCTATACCGCTCATTTCCAAGGATTTCTGCCAACAAATCATACCCGGCTGGAAACGGCTCGGAGGGATTAAACTGGCCTAACGAGCGAAAATCAACCTTTTCATCAACTAGCGCTTCGCCCAGCCAGCGATTGACGCTTTCCGAGAAACCAAATTCAAGATTCGGATTGAATTCGCTCTGAAGACGAGCCTGAACCGCCCGATCCACCATCGCGACTCCAAGCACGCTCTCAACCGGAATATTCTCCGCGGTGCGAACGTCAACCTGGAGCGTGCCATCGGCTCCGGGGGCATAGATTTTTCGATCAGAATTGACCTTCAGGTTGAGCCGCTGACTCTGTGGGTAAATAACAACCCAATGAGAATCAAGCAAATCCCCTGACTCCGTTGGTTTTGTGCTGGTGGCAACCAGTTTTAAGACGCCTTTGAATTCCGGGCGATACGGAAACCAAACCAGTTTCGGTGAATTCCCAGTTTGAATCGTCTGGCTGACCAGCACTTGACCGGCTGAAACCACTGAAACCAGCACCTGACCATTGTGCTGATGAGTCATGAGCGTGGCGGTGATGCCTTCACCCGGATGATAGAGCGTTTGTTTGCCTTGAAGCATCAAGGCTGGCTTATCTTTCAATTCAACGCTGTGTGTCGTTTGGGTTTTGTGCCCGGCCTGGTCGCGAATGGTCAGATCAAAAACCAGCTCATCACCAGCCACATCTTTTGCCGGAATCTCAATTTTGAGAAGTCCCAACTGGTTGGTACGCAACGTTTTGGCTCGACGAGGTTTCTGGGGTTGACCTTCGGCGGTGGAAGCTGGCTGAGCTTGCTGCACCACTTCAACCGTCGTCGGAACCGCTTTTCCTTCGGCCAGTTCGGTCAGCACATAAAACGCATAAGGCATTCCAGCCACTGCCGGATGGTGCCAGTCAAAGATCTTGACTTGAAGCGATGTTTGACTCACCCGAATCACAAACCGTCCCTGCTCCGTTCTGCCGGTTGAAGCATCGGTAAAATAAGCGCGATAGGTCGCATCCCTGATTGATTCACGGTCAGATTGGAGTTCCTGGTAGACCTGAGTCAGGTCAATCACCGTCTGAAAACGACCCTGGCTGTCGGTAAAACCAGTCACGGGCTCGCCTTCGGTCACGTCCCATTTCTGACGTTCGTAATCCCAGCTTCGCTCGACTTCACGAACCACCCGCACCTGCCCCTGTTTGACCGGCTGACCAAAAAGATACATCGCCTGAACCGTCACGGTGGCTGACTCACCGGGAAGGTAAAACGGCTGGTTGGTTTCGGCGGCAACCACAAACGTCGGGAGTTCATACCGACTGATTTTGATGGGCGTGCTGGTCATTCCACTCAACGAACTGTTATCTGGAAATCTGGCAAGGATGGCGTATTCACCCGAACGTTGGTTCTCTGGAATTTCCCAATCCACCGTTGCCACACCAAACCGCGACGTAGTGGCTTCCTTTTCAAAAACCGTTTCGGAGCCTGGGTCTTCGACCTGGAATTGGACGACAACTCCAGGGGCGGCCTGCTTTGCGGCATTGAAAACGAGTGCCCGCAGGTGCACGGTTTGTTTGGGCTGATAGAGCGGTTTGTCGGTATGGAGTAAAAGTGTTGCCTCCCGATTAGGTTCCAGGCTTTGCTCAGTTGTGTGGGTCCAGCCATTTTTTGACCCGGTCACGGTAATCGTCACATCATCGGTTGGGTCAATTGTTGGCAAATCAAATTTCAAAATGGCGGTTCCTTCAGCTCCGGTTTCGGCACGGGCTGATTTGAGACACTCCCCCGTTTGTTTTTTAACTGTCAATCGGGCATCTAATGCCACCCAGGGTACAATCCGACCCGTCACCGGATGCACGGCTTCAACCAGCGCCAGATACTTTCCGCCCACTGGTGCAAATTCGGGAACTCTCACCTGGAGCGAAAAAGCATCTGGCATGATTTCCGACACCGACACAATGCCCTGGGCCGGAGTTACCGTTTTTGCCGTTGGGGTCACGCAATACCGAACCCGATCAAGCAAAAACTGAATCCGGTCAGGAGCGTTGAGGGCAAACCAGGAATCGTCAAATTTCAACTGGACCAGTGACTTTCCCGGTTTCAGAACAGTGTGGGCTTTTGTTTTGCCTCGAATCGTGTTGTCTGGAGTAACCACCTCAGCTTCAACCATTGCTTCGACTGATTGCCCGGTTGGATTGGTGACACTGAGGTAGAGTTCAACCTGTTGATTGTGCGGCGTTAATCGGATGGCAGATTCATCCACCTGAATGGCGCCAGTTGCAGAAACACCACTCACGGCAAATGCCAGAAAACCACAGAGCAGGCCAGACAAGACCAACCAGATCGCGTAACGCATAGGGTGTGGACTCTTTTATTGAGGATTTTGGACTGAAACAGTCATCAATCGGCGCTGAGGAAACGCCTGACACAGGTAGATGACCGTCTGGCGAGCGGGATTTCAGCTTTCTGGAGATTTTTCCAAATTTAACATTCTTTACAATCATTTAACCCGGACTTAACCAACTCCCGGAGCACATGACATATCCTGGTCACGTGTTAATGACATATCGTGCAGATGCTTGAGAGGCAACCATGGTAAAGCCAGGTTTGTGGATGGTGGGAATACGATACCCGGTAGTGTTGATCGTGGCGGTTCTTTTCGGAGGGTTCGCGTTTGGGCCTGTTCCGGTTCCGGCTCAGGCCCAACAACCTGCCTCCCAGTTTCCTCAAAAATACAAAATCGTCAAAGAACTCAACTTCGGGCCGTTTGGTAAGGAACCAGCATCAGCCAGTCAGATTGTGCTCGATGAATCAAACCGTCGTTTGTTTATCGCCTACAGATCATCTTCGCTGGTGGCGGTGGTGGATAATCAAACCCAAATGATTGTGGCCTACCTTGATTTCAGGAAAAAGGTAACCCAACTGGCCCTCAACCAGAAATTGCAGCAACTGTGCGCAACTCACCTCGAAGATCATGCGGTTTCGGTTTTTGACCTTGCTCGCAATACCGTCAGTGCCACCATTCCCGAAATTGAATCACCCGTTTGGCTCGATATAGATTCGCAAACCGATGAAATCCTGATCAAGAGCAACGACCAAATCTTCGTTATTGATGGTCAGGCACACCGCGTGACGCGCACCTTTTCCTTACCTGAATCAAACTATGGGCCATTTCGGATCAATCCCAATCGAAAACACCTGTATTTTGGAAAGGAAGGACAACAATACATTGACGGGTTTGATCAGGATGTTCCGGCAACCCTCTTTGTGATTGACTACACAACCGGTCAAACCATCACAACCCAATCACTTGCCGGATTCATACCAGGAGCCATCATTTATGAGGAAACGACCAATCTGGTTTTGGTTCAGTCTGGGGTAAAAACCTCACTCCTCCCGAAAGCTGAGGTGACTGTACTTTCAGCTTCTGATTATTCCGTGGTGAATACCTATCAAACCGATGGGGAGGGTGACCTTGAGTTCGATCCGTCTCTGATGCACATCTTCACTGAAAGTTATCTGGCTGATGGGTGCGAAGGAGCAGAACTTGTGGTTCGTGATGCACGCACTGGCACCTATCTCCGATCAATCCCAACCGGGCTGGGATTTCCAACTGATTTTGTCGCCAGTCCCAAAACCAACCAGCTCTTTTGCACAACAGGCAATCAAGAACTGCTGGTCATTGACGGTACGGCGCTCACTGTTATGATCAGTATTGCGATCAAACAGGATTTCATTGATGTCGCAACCAGCCCGCAATCCAATACAGTTTATGCCCTGGGAAGTAATCGGAATCTCCTCGAAGTCATTGATGGTCGAACAAATGAGTCAATATCACAAATCCAGCTCCCTGGTCTGGGACATTCGCTTGAGTTTGTTCCAGAGAAAAATCGGCTTTACGTCTATTCATTGCGGGGCCCGCGATGCCGACCAGACCAGTTCTTCTCGGTTATTGACTGTACAACCAATACCCTCCGGTTCACGATTCAACTTGATGGTTTTTATGGCCAGAAGGTTATATCAAACCAGGGGCAAATTTATTGTGTGGCCCCTGAGGGCATTCGAGTGATTGATGGTACCACTGGTCAAATACTAGCCAGACTTTCAATCGAAGGGTACAAACATCTGGTTTTTCATCCGAAAGTAAACCGCGTCTTTGTTTTAAGTGAAGTGTACGATTCAGATCACTCCACGCTTTTTGCTATTGATGGCCAAACCCATCAGATTCTCAATCAAACAACTTTCACGGGAGATACATTCTTTTTCGTTCGCAACCTTTTTGCCAATCCTTCCACCAATCAGCTTTACCTGATCGGAGAAAGCGACAAGGCAGATTTTATTTTTGTTGGTGTGGATGGATTGACCCTCAAAATTGAAAA
>DAOQNB010000341.1:0-3478 GCA_035335845.1 Acidobacteriota bacterium
AACTCTCTATTTTTCATAGAGATCAGAGTTGATTGAAGAGAATCAATCCAAAATGACCGTGACACCTTCATTTGATGTTCCAGACCAGCGAATGCGTATCCTGGTTCTGACCAGTTCCTTTCCAAGTCGTGAGTTTCCCTCAACCTGTCGGTTTGTGGCGGAATGGGTGACCAGCCTGAGCCAGTTTGCCGACGTGACGGTTTTAGCACCACCAGGGGCTGTCCTGCCCGATGATTTGTTGGCTTCGGGTGTACAACTGCACTGTTTTGCACACTTACCGGAAAGCTGGGAGCCACAGTTACGAGCTGATACTGATTTGCGTCGGATGCTGGAAACCAAACCGGCTGCCTGGATTGAATTCCTTCCATTTCACCGCAAATTTTATCATCAGGCGCTCTGTCTGGCGGCACAAGCTGATGTCGTTTGTTCACACTGGTTGGTTCCCACCGCCGTGATTGGCCATGCCGTTTCCCGAAAACGCAACCTGCCCCACGTGATGATTGAACATTCCGGCGGGCTGCGATTGCTCAATCAAATTCCTGGCGGGTTATCTCTTTTGAAGCGAATGATTGACCGTTCAGTCGGCTGTATCACTGTGAGCCAGGAATTAAAAACCACGCTCGTGGAGCGTCTTCCCCAGGTGGCAGAAAAAACCATGGTGCTGCCGATGGGAGTGGCAGATGAAGCGCTGACTGCCCGTGCGTGGTCAAAAGCAGAACTTCGGGCAGCTCTGGGTTTGCCCCACTCAGGGCTGGTGTTGTTATTTTTAGGGAGACACGTTGAAATTAAAGGACTTCCCGTGGTGCTGAAAGCTTTGGAAACTCAGCCCGATGTGCAGTTGTTTGTCGCTGGCGATGGACCCTGCCGAACTCAATGGGAACAGCAAGCTCTCAAGCGAGGTGTTACGGCGACCTTTATTGGGGAAGTCAGTGGTGCGGAAAAATGGCGCTGGCTGGCCGCCGCCGATGTGATGGTTGTGCCGTCACTTGAATTCAAAGGTGGGCGAACTGAAGGCACGCCAGTGGTGTGTCTTGAAGCGTTGACCGTCGGAACACCCGTGATGGCTGCTGCTGTGGGAGGTATTCCCGAACATATTCAAACTGGAACCAATGGTTGGCTGCTTCCGGCTGGCGATGTTGCTGCCTGGCGAGCGCAAATCAACCGGCTGGCGACTGATCCAGCCCACCTGGAGGAAGTCAGTCGTGTGACCAGATGCCAGCCAGCACCTCACGTCTGGTCACACCGGGGAAGAGAATTTGCGGAAATATTGATTCGGTAGGGATGGACATATTGGTCCGCCCCTACCGGGGCGATACCGTAAATGACGGCACGCTCCCGCCGCCGGCTGAAACATTGATGACGGCGTCGGTCGAAGTCCGGGTCACCGCTCCACAGGTCACGCCGCCGAGATAAAACGGGTTGACGTTAAATTTCATGTCACGAAATTCAAAACTGTCTCCAACCCGCACAGGAAATGGTTCGACCGGAGTTGCCACGCGTTCCTGAACGACCCATCGTGTCTGGCTGATGGCGGCGTGGACGGCTGATTCCCAGATGCTTTGCTCGACTTCGGTGCCGACATAGACATCCTTCCCGCCGTAGGAATCAGCCGGTTTGAGGACAAACTGCTCGCGATTGGCGGCGATAAACTCCCCGAGTTCAATCTCCTGACCATGAAAATCGGTTTTGGTGGCTGACACGTGGCGCGTCCACGGCAGGTAGCGATCCAGGGCAAGACGTTCGTCGGCAGATAAATGCCCCAGGTGTGACGGATCAGTCAGAAACTCCATAAAGGCTTTGTTTTCACTGATTCGACAGCGGAATGTGTTGATAAAACAGGCGGCATGGGTACGGTAGGCATCAACGAAGTCATGGCATTCGTCAAATTTTTCGAGCAATTCACTGGTCACCACGCGGCGATATACCAGATCAATCCGGAAATCCTGGTGATAGAGCTTTCCGTCGCGCATTTCCACCGCTCGCGGATCACAAATGATCGTCCGATAGCCCGACGCTTCAAAAAATGCCTGCAAAATCTGAAAATCAGCCGATGTGCGGACATCCTGCCAGTCCACAATCGCAATCTGGGGATGTTCTGAGCCGCCCCAGACTTTATAGGTGTCAAGCAAGGCTTTGAGCAACTGTGGGCGAGCGTCTTCAGCCGCGACGCTATAGCGAGTCTGGAATTCCTCCATAATCGGCAATTCGAGAAAACTTTGGGCCATCAGCGCCGAATAGCCGATTCCAGCCGGGGCATCATTGTTGAATTCCAGAAACTTGATGTCATCGTCGCCAGCGCCAAGAAACGCATCGAGCCGCGACCAGATCACGCGTTCGCGGTACCCTGGCTCAACCCGGAGCAAAATCCGTTCATTTTCACTCACAAACAGAGCGTCATAGAGCTTTTCCGCATCGCCGCCAAAGAGGCCAAGTTCGGCTTTGAGCGAAGCTTCAAGCACGGTATGTGCTGCGTTTTCAAGGTTTTGCCGGACTACTGATGACATCAGGTGGGGACGGAGATGAAATGGTGATGGTTTCCCGGCAAACATGATGTTGCGCTCGATAAATTTTTGCTCAAGCAGATCGCATTGTCTGAGCGCTGATTGTGGGTCGTTTTGAATGAGCTGGTGATAGTAATTGATAGCTGTCAGCATAGGTTTTATTCCAAAAGATTTAAGGAGAGAGTTCGCCGGCTTCGAAATAAAGTTCCGTTCGGATGGCAATCTGTCCAGTGACTGCTGTCTTACCGGCCTGAAGCCGGATTGGGCCGTGAAAGCCCTCGGCAAGTTTGCTCGCCGCCGCATCAGGTCGGTCAGCAATGGAAAGAATTGGGCACTGGCGTAAGTCGGCTTCTGAAATTTTTGGTGTGAGCGACCGAACCGCCAGTATCTGGTCAAAGTCCGGTGGTTTGGAAATGAAATGGGCCAGGAACTGTTCGCTGGTATTGCCAAACATCAGGTATTGCAACTGGTTGGGCTTGACTGCCTGCGGGTCGAATTTCCGAAAATGGACCACGCGCGAGACCTGAACCGTGAGGCCTTTTAAAATCGGCTCGCCGCCGCGCTCAAAGTGTCCACGATAGAGTGTGCCTTGAAATTCTGTCCGATGTGGGACATCTGACACTGGCCCCGCCAGTGTCGGGAGCACAAATTTCTCAGGTTCCAGCGTGTAGAGTCGGGTTTTGGTTTGCTTGCAGTCTTTCTGGTAAATCTGGATGGCGTTTTGGGTTGGGTGACGGAACGTAGCCTGGAGAATGACCTGATAATCGTGGGGCGAATTGTACGTGGCAGTTTTAAAGAGCGGCAGGTGCGAGAGGAAAATGGTCTTTTCACCCATGACCACCATGCCATGCACCGCCGGGTGGTCGCCTGAATGCTGGTGCTGCGCACCAAAGGCAGTGTTCTTCCTGTCAGGCAGACCCGATCCAAGTGCTGCGAGCACGCCGGTTTGAAGGAAAATTCGGCGGGAAAATTTCATA
>DAOQNB010000341.1:3578-6570 GCA_035335845.1 Acidobacteriota bacterium
AACCTCACGCTGGTTTCAACGTGATGACCAGCCGTCAAGATTGCGTCTTGGGTCTGAACAAACGGGCCATCCGTCAGGTCATCAGCTTCGTGGTCGAGCATCCGAGTCAGGCTTTCAATGGTTGATTCCAGATGAAACTGGAGGCCCAGCACATTGTGACCAAAACTGAATACCTGATGCTGGCAGGCTTCGCTCTGTGCCAGATGAACTGCCCCCGGAGGTAGTTCAAACGTGTCGCCATGCCAGTGAAACGCCGGGAAGGTGGCTGGAAATCCAGCCAGAATTGGTGACTGGCTTCCTTCCGATGTCAGTGAAACCGGAAACCAGCCGATTTCTTTATGGATATTGGGATGAACCCTGGCTCCGAGCACGCTGGCGATTAATTGCGAGCCAAGACAAATGCCAAGCACAAGTTTTCCAGCCTGGATGGCCTGTGCAATCAATCGCTTCTCGGCAGCGAGCCAGGGAAAGAGGTGTTCGTCATCCACGTTCATCGGGCCACCAAGGACAACCAGCACATCGAGGTCAGAAACATCGGGAAGGGAGGTGTTCTGATAGAGGTGCGTGATTGAAACCTGGTGGCCCCGAGCCTGTGCCCAGTCAGCGATACTGGCCAGATCTTCAAATGGAACGTGTTGCAGCGAATGGATTTTCATAATCCGAGATTGATATTTTTCTCAGCGAGATCACCGATGGTCGGCAGTTTGGTCATTTCACCGCCATAGGCTTTGATCATCAGGTAAATGGTTACGCCAAGTTGCACGGCCAGCAGTAGGAGGCTCAATGGAATAGAGGCAATCGCGGCAATAACGTTGATCACCGGAATAAGCCCTAAAATGGTAAACAAAACTGAGAAACCAATTCCAAGCACAAAGAAAACCCCATGCAGGAACAAAGATTGGACGGCATGAAACCGAACAAAACGATTGTTTTTCTCAGTGAAAATAAACGCCAGTGAAGCGATCAAGCCGATGCAGCAAGGGGCATATGCCAGCAACCCTGCCACGCGGGGATCAAGTCCAAAAGGACCTGGGCCGCTCTGGTTCGATTGTTGCGGTGGCTGATATGGGTATTGTGATTGTTGCTGCTGTTGCTGATAAGGGTCATAAGGTGGGTAGTTCGACATTCGGGCAAAGTCCTCCGTTTGAAAAGGGGTTAACCGTGTGAATATCCTGATTCAAAAACGTGTTTAAAAGTGAGTGTCAACAAAGCTGTGAGGAGAAGTGATATTGAACTATTCCTGGATTGCAAAACATTTGTCAAATCCACAGAAGCCTTGAGTTCCGAAAAGCATCCTGTGGTACTCTGCAGACAACTGATTCAATCACTTTACTTTACAATTTACAATTTGGAGCCTTTTCAATGAAATTTCTGTCTCATTCAGCCAAACTTTTTTTCATCGCGGCGCTTGCCTTTTTCCTTCCAACTGTGTTCATGACCATGCCCAACACGACCGATCCAGTGCAGGCTGCCCAGGCCAAAGCGGCGCCGGCTTTTTCTCTGGACAACGTCAATGGCGGCAAAGTTTCACTGGCCAGCTACCGTGGCAAAGTGGTGGTGCTCAATTTCTGGGCAACCTGGTGCGGCCCATGTATTGCCGAATTACCTGATTTCAAAGCCATTAGCAGCGAATTTGGTCCCAAAGGCGTGCAGGTGATTGGTCTTTCGATTGACGGCGGCCCAGATGTCGTCAAGACATTTCTCCAAAAGAACCCATTGAACTATGTGGTGGCCATGAGTACCGGCAAAGTTTCATCAAGCTATGGCGTGACTGGTTCCATTCCTCAGACGTTTATCATTGACCGCAAAGGCAAACTCCGGAAATCCTATACCACGCGGATCAATAAACAGCAGGTGGTGGCTGACATCAATGCCTTGCTGGCCGAGAAGTAAGACTATTTAGGGTTCCGGGTTCCGGGTTCCGGGTTCCGGGTTCCGGGTTCCGGGTTCCGGGTTCCGGGTTTTCGAAATCCTTTTTTGTCCTTTTTGTCCTTTTCGTCCTTTTTGTCCCTTTTGTCTTTTCCCTAAACCCTAAACCCTGAACCCTAAACCCTAAACCCTAAACCCTAAACCCTAAACCCTGATCTCCCAACGGGCACGTCACTCAGGTGGCGTGCCCGTTGTGTTTTTCCCAGGGAAGGTTGTCTGGAAATGGGTCTGGTCCGGCATCGTTTAGGAGCAAGGCCACTTCCGGGCAGCTTGTGGTGTAGCCGTGCTGGCGGTGAAATGGGTTGCGATGATGACGTTTGGCGGCCAGCACCGGGCCGGTGCCAAAGGGATCCTGGGAAAAAGGAATCAGGCTGTTTTGGTGTTCGCCGATCAGGGCTGATTCCAGGTCAGGTGGATTGTTGACACCGATGAATTCAAATCTGTCTGCGGGAAACCGAATTGCCTGCCGGTGAAGATCAAATCGCTCCTGTTTAAACTTCCAACTGACCACCGAAATCCGGTGTGGATACTTGCCTGTATATTCACGAAAGCGACAGATGCCAAAGAGAAGGTTTTCGAAGGAATCTCGTGAAAACTCTTCGGTTGTGGCCCGGTCTCTGACCTCAGTTCTTTCCCACCAGCCAGATTGCTCAGCCAGCAACCAGTAACTTTGGGCTTCGCTCAGGGGGCCGGCTTCCCGGCGGGTCTGACCACCAGCGAAGATCAGCAGTGAGTCAGGGTTTTGGGCGGCCAGGGAAATACCAGCTTCGATATGTTCAATATAAAAAACTGGCTCGCCAAACTGGAATGTCTGCAAACACCAGCTTTGATCAAGCAGGGTTTCATCCTGGGTTCGGCCAAGATAAACCGCGTGGCAGGCAATTAGAATCAGGTGAGTGATGGGCATTGGGCATTAAGGGACAGGGGGTGGGATTCGAGGTTATCAAAGTCAGATACCAGGTATTGTTTCTGATATCCAAGGCAAAAAAAATCCTCCGTTCACGTAGAGCGGAGGATACTTTGAGGTTAAAGGGGAGAACAAACAAAAAGAAGGGATACTCTC
>DAOQNB010000342.1:0-6570 GCA_035335845.1 Acidobacteriota bacterium
CCCGGAACCCGGAACCCGGTGTTTTCTTCATTCTTCATTCTCAATTCTTCATTCTTCATTCTCAATTCTTCATTCTCAATTCTTCATTCTCAATTCTTCATTCTCAATTCTCCATTGTCTTATCGCGGATCCAGGCTTTTCATCATTTCACGGAAACGGGCAATCCGTTCTTTGCCATCGGGCATCCGTTCGATGAGTTGTTCCAGTTGCGAAAGATATTGAGGGCCAAAAAACTGGCGCAATTCGGTTAAAAACGGCTCAACTTTGGCAAAAACGGCAAGATGTTCGCCGTTACAGTCCAGGAAGAGGTCTTCGTCCAGCGCGCCACGGTTCACCAGTGATGCCGCCATTTCCCAATAACTGGTGACCTGACGAAAGTAAGCGCCAGGTTCCGGGTTTTCCCGATCTGTTAAAATTGCCCGAATGTCATCAACTGACGATGGGAAGAACAAAAACAGATAATAGTTTCGTGCCTTGCGCATGACGTCTTCACGCCGTAATTCATAGAGTTTCAAAATCAACTGAGCATCTTCGTGAGTTGCTGATTTCATAACTATCCAATTCCTTCCGTTGGTTATAAATTGCTAAGTCAGTGTTAGAAAAAGCTGAATTGACCGCTGACTATTGCTTCAATTTTTCATTCTCACGTCTTCATTCTTCATTTTTTATTCTTCAATCTCAACCTTTTGCAGCCGGTCTGATGAGGTCATAATCGGCAGCATAATTGTAAAACTGGTTCCCACGCCAGGCTGACTTCGGACTGAAATATTGCCTCCGTGGGCAGCAATGATGCGTTTGACAATGGCCAGCCCAAGGCCAATGCCGAGTTTGGCTTTTCTGGATTGGGCCTGATGATACGGGTCAAACAAATAGGGAAGGTCTTCGGCGGGAATGCCTTCGCCGGTGTCAGTAATGGTGATGAGGAGCTTGGTGATTCCGGTTTCGACGCCTTGCCCCTGAACTGTGCGTGACTCAAGGGTGATTGACCCACCATCCTGAGTAAATTTGATGGCATTGGAAAAAAGGTTACTAAAGACACGCTCCAGTTTTTCAGGATCAGCAAAGACGGATGGTAAATTGGGTTCGATGCGATAGGTAACGGAAATATTGTGGGGTACCGCGGCCACACGAGCTTCTTCGGCACATTCCCTGAGCAGTTTTTCGGTGTCAATAAAGGATTTGCGGAGCGTAATCCCCTGTGTTTCAGAGCGAAAGACCTCAAGGACTTCGTTGATGAGCGCCAGTATTTTGTCAATGCTGCGTTCTGAAGCCGTGACCAGCGGCATCAGGGTGCTGTGCTGAATGCTCTCTTCGATTTCAAACAGTTCAAGCGTTGCTTTGACCACGCTGAGTGGAGACTTCAAATCGTGGACGAGCATGGCCGTAAAGTTGACTTTGATTTGATCAAGTTCCCTGAGTTTGAGATTGGCTTCGGCGAGTTCATTTTTCTGAGCGACGACTTGAGCGGTGCGTTCGGCAACTTTGGCTTCCAGTTCCTGGGTTCGGTGCTGTAACACCCGCAACCGATAGCGAAACAAAGCAAAGATTGCCCCTGTTCCTGCCAACACGTAGACCACATAGGCTGGCCAGGACCGCCAGGGCGCCGGGTGGATTTCAAACTGAATCGCAACTGGTCCCGTGACATTACCGGCATAATCCTTTCCCCACACCTGGAAGCAATATTGTCCTTCGCCGAGGTTTAAGTATTCTTTCTTGAAATCGGCTGTCCAGGGGGTTGGCGATGCTTCAAGCCCGACCAGTTGGGTTTGGAATCGGGTGTCGCCCTCACGAAAAAATGAAAGCAGGGCATATTCAAAGGACAAATTGTTTTCAGTGTACCGGAGTGACCGAATTGCCTGGGATGTCACCGGTTGCCCACCGACCAGAATGCGTTCGAGGAACAGGGGTTTAGGCGAAGTATCTAGAATTTCTTTGGTTGGATCAAAAACAACCGCGCCCGCAATTGTGCCAAACCAGAGCCGTCCCTGATGGTCAACCAGCGAAGCGCCACGATTGCACTCGTTGCTTGGCAAGCCATCTTCAAGTGAAAACGATGTAACTGTATAATCTTGAAGGGAAGGTGATTGAGCTGTTAGCCGGAGAATTCCCCGGTTGGTCGAAAAGTACATCCGGTGGTGGGAATCTTCGCGAATCTGGTACACCGTGTCGTTTGGCAGGGCCGGGATCGTGGTTTCAGAAAAGTTCTTCCAGAGTGGGGTCGAAGCCGAGAGATCAAGTCGGGAAACACCACCGCGAGTACCAATCCAGAGAAAGTGCGAACTGGCATCCGGGCGTGATTCGCACAGGCTCAGGATATGATCATACACCAGGCCGTTTTGGCGGGTATACACTGTCCACTGCTGGTTTTCAAAGCGTGCGAGCCCGGCTGTTGTCCCTACCCAGACAACTTTCTGGCCATTCTGGCTGGTTGTGATCAGCAACTGGGTGACGGTATTGCTGGGGAGGCCCGATTCTGTGGTGTAGGTCGTGGTGGCACCGTTGTAAAAGTGGAGGAGCCCGTTGCTCAAGCCAACCCAGACCTCTTCGGGTTGCCCCGGTTCATTCAAGACCGGAGACAGGGACATGACCCCGCCGGTTGCCGGGTTGAGCTGGGTCGGGATTTTATGCCATTCCTGGCCGTCCATCTCAAACAAACCGGCATTTGATCCATACCAGATTTTCTTGTTTCCATCAGCCGCCGTGATTTCGCTTAAAGCCCAACCGACATTATTGGGAATGACGGCATGGTTTTCAAAACTCGTCCACTCTCCATTTTCAAATTTCGAGAGTGATCCACCGCGCCCGCCTCCAAACGAGCCAAACCAGAATGATGGTGGGCCGTCAGGCTGTACGCTTTCGAGGATGGAGAGCACAAATGGATTCGGAAGCCCGGCCTGGCTATCAATTGCGAGCCATTTTCCTTCAACCAGCCGGGAGAGCCCGCCAAGCGTACCAATAAAGAGAATCGGCATGGAATTCCCGGATTTGATCTCCAAAAGCTGGTACACAAAGTTATGGGGCAATCCTTTGCGGATGTCGAACAGGGTCCATTGTCCAGTGTGGTATCTCAACAGGCCAGCATTGGTTCCAACCCAGAGAATGGTCTGTCCCTGCGCATCAGTGGTCACCAGAGACGTCACAATATGGATCAGTTGATTTCCAAACAGGGATCGGGGCAACTCAATCGGTGTCCATCCTCCATCCAGATGCCAGATGGTTCTGCCAATGGTCACCCATAATTGTGTCACCCCTTTTTGATCAACAAGTGCGGAGATATTCAAAATCGGTACCCGGGAAGAGGACTGCGGGAGCCCGCCCCAGATCCACTCCGAGCCTGAATTTTGATAGAGCCGACGATTTCGTGTTCCGATCCAGACCTGAGGTTTTCCATCCGGAGTCGTTGCTTCACCGAAGGCAGTCACCCAGTCACCTGTTTGTTTGGGGATGCTTTCCAGCGGGTGCCATTGCCCTTGCTCAAAAACAAGAACTTCACCGTTTGTGGTGGCAACGACAAGTGTTCGCTGATTTTGGGGGAGAATCGGCAAGACCCGTGCGGCACTGATTGTGGAAGTTGTGGACTGTGGCGGCGCAACTGAAAAATACTGCCAGGTGCCATCCTGCTGATTGAGACAGCAAACATCATCTTTGTCGGTGGTAAACCAGATCCGATTGTCAGGTGCGGGGCAAATATGCTGGATAAAATTGGAGGCGGCCTCTTTTGGGAGGCGAACCGTCGTCCATTGACGGCCATTGTAACAGGCAGCGCCATCCTGGGTGCCGATCCAGAGATAGCCACGCGAATCAACGGCCAGTGCCTGAATGGTATTTTGGGGTAACCCATCACGATCTGTGTAGGTCCGAAAAAAAGGTCGTCCGAGCGCAGCCAGATCGGAGAGAGGAGGTGGTTCCGCTGATGGTGTTGGGGGTTCTGGTGGCGCGGCCAGCGTTGTTAGCCAGGTGAAGCTAACCACGCCACACAGCACCAATCGCATGATGCAGATCCGGATTCGGGGTCTCATGAGGATGAGCGGAAGTCGGAAAATGGAAAGTTGAACCGGGGCTTGAAGGGAGATGCTCTCTTCATTTACCTGAAACCCTGGTCAGACACAAGAGGGACGAAGGTTTTGATGAAAGATGCTGTTGCTCCTGGGTGGTTTTCAAGGCCGGAAACAGCACCGAACTTGTTGCCAAATTTCGACTTGCCACGTATGCTTTCGCGCGCATTTTATTCGTCCTTTTATGCCTCCTGGACGAATCCATTTTTCATACATGTCAGAACAGAAGGGAATTTTTTATGGGTCGTAAAAAAGTCACTGTTGTCGGTGCCGGCAACGTTGGTGCAACTGTTGCCGAACTGATTGCATTGAAAGAACTTGCAGATGTTGTGTTAATTGATATCGTCGAAGGGTTGCCACAGGGAAAAGCCCTGGATATGAATGAAATGGCACCGGTCGAAGGCTATGATGCGCTGTTGACTGGATCAACTTCATATGAGGCGAGCGCCAATTCCGATATCGTCGTCATCACCTCTGGGAAACCGCGTCGGCCCGGCATGAGCCGTGACGATCTGGTCGAAGAAAACAAAAAGATTGTGGCGGCAGTCACCGAGCAGGTTGCCAAATATTCACCCAATGCCATTTTGGTGATGGTTGCTAATCCGCTCGATGCCATGTGTACCGTGGCGCAACGGGTTTCTGGCTTTCCACGCAATCGCGTGATCGGGATGGCTGGTGTGCTCGACTCAGCCCGCATGCGGTTTTTCCTGGCCGAGGCCCTCAACGTGTCGGTTGAAAACATCACGGCGTTTGTGCTGGGCGGTCACGGCGACACGATGGTGCCGTTGCCACGTTATTCAACCTGCGCGGGGATTCCGATTCCAGAGTTGCTCCCAGCCGAAACCATCGAAGCGATTATGAACCGGACTCGCAACGGTGGCGCCGAAGTCGTCAAGTTGCTCGGCACCTCGGCCTGGTATGCTCCGGCGTCAGCTTCGGTTGAAATGGTGGAAGCCATTCTCAAGGACAAGAAGAAAATTCTGCCTTGTGCGGCCCTGCTTGAAGGCGAGTATGGCTACAACGGGCTGTTTATTGGCGTTCCGGTCAAACTGGGCGCCAATGGAATCGAGCAGATCATTGAAATCAGCCTGACTCCGGAAGAAAAAGCCGCGCTGGATAAATCAGCCGCGGCGGTTCAGGAACTGGTTGATTTGTTGAAGTAGTCGCGTGAAAAAAAGGGAAAGTCAGGTCAAGAGATCTGGCTTTCCCTTATGATTTTTCCCAGGATTCCCATTTCTGGCTGTTCCTCAAACCAGTTGATTTCCCACCCATCCCCACGGGAGTCAGTACCATTCTCTGTCATTGATGTGCCTTCATTTCCACAGGTTTGGACTCTACAACCTGTCTGCTGGAAGTGTCTGTGCCGGTGATGTGCCAGAAGCAATGATTTGAAGCTACGGAGTCAAAGATGCTACCTGAAGCCTGGAAACACCTCTTTGAGAATGTATGGTTTACCCTTGTGGTTGCAGCGTTGACCGGGATTTTGGGGGAAATCGGATTCCGTTATTTTTATAAATGGTTTCGGGATTTTACTGAAAGTACTGAAACCGAGATTGATAACTTGTTGCTGGCTCGGATGCACTATCCGATGCGGATTGCCGTCTGGTTGGGGGCCGTGCTGGTGTTTTTGCACTGGCAGCCACAATTTTCAACCTCACTGATGCGCAAAGTGATTGATGTGGTTGAGGTTGGACTCATCCTCTATATCATCGTCGAGACACTGGAAACACTCGGGATTGATTATCTTCTGGTGGAGCGGCGGCAGGTTGATATTCCCTGGCTATTGCGCGACATCGGGCGAGTCTTAATTTTTAGCATTCTGGGGATTGTGCTCATTCAGAATGTTTTTGGGGCAGATTTAACCCCATTTTTGGCGACTTCGACCGTCATCAGCGTGGTTTTAGGGTTGGCACTTCAGAGTACCCTGGGCAATCTGTTTGCCGGTATTGCGCTTCACCTGGAGCGTCCGCTTCGACTGGGAGATTGGATCCTCTACCGCACCTTTGAAGGGAAAGTGGTCCAGATGGGTTGGCGTTCCGTCACTTTGCAAACCTTCGATGGGGATCTGGTCACTGTGCCGAATCACGCCATTTCAACGGCTGATGTGGTGAACTTTTACGCGCCAACCAAATTGCATGCTCGAAAGCTTCGAATTTTGGTAAAGCACCAGGTATCACCCGAAATGGTTGAGACCGCTGTTGCACTGGCCGTCGAGCAGGTGCCGCAAGTTCTCAAGGACCAGCCCATCAAGGTCTGGCTGGTTGAATACTCACCGGTAGCAATTCAGTACACCGTCAAATTCTGGATCGAGGATTTTGCCTTTCACGACGACATCGAGAGCCATTTAATGAAGCAGTTCTGGCATGCCTTTGCCAGACTTGGACTTGAGCACCCGCTGGCGGTTTCGGTCCTGCTGCCCACCACCAAGGACGAGTGGCTGGGAATCAAGGCAGAATGAAGAACGGGTTCCGGGTTCCGGGTTCCGGGTTCCGGGTTCCGGGTTCCGGGTTCCGGG
>DAOQNB010000343.1:0-6568 GCA_035335845.1 Acidobacteriota bacterium
GGCTGAGAGGATTAAACCTGGTTTTTCAGCCCTGAGCCCCTAGCCCCCAGCCCCGGTTTTTCAGCCCTTAGCCCTCAGCCCCTAGCCCTGGTATTTCCAGCCCCAAAAGGAAAGATGACCATGACCAAAACTTACAAAAATATTGAAACCAAACTCATCCACGCTGGCGAGCCACACCCAAAGATTGAAGGTGCGGTTGCGATGCCCGTTTTTCAATCCTCAACGTTTGAATATGAGGGCACAAGTTCGTATGACGACTTGAAATATATTCGTCTCAATAACACACCCAATCACACAGCAATCCACGCCAAACTGGCGGCCCTTGAAAATGCCGAAGCCGCCCTGGTGACAGCCAGCGGCATGGCGGCAATTTCCTCAGCCTTACTGACGGTGTTGTCTCCTGGTGGACACGTGCTGGCTCAAAACTGTTTGTATGGCGGAACTCATAATCTGGTGACTGAAGACCTGGGTGAATTTGGGCTCTCGTATGATTTTATTCAGCCAGATACTCCGGACGAATGGGAATCACTCGTCAGGCCAAATACCCGTGCCATTTACGTCGAAGCCATGACCAACCCGTTGCTCCAGGTGATTGACCATCGGAAGGTAGTTGAATTTGCCCGCACCCACGGGTTGATTTCGATTATTGACAGCACGTTTGCCAGCCCAATCAACTTTCGCCCCGCAGAAATCGGCTATGACCTGGTGCTGCATAGCTGCACCAAATATCTCAACGGACACTCTGACATTGTGGCGGGTGCCATTATTGGACGCGGGTCACTGCTGAGAACCATTGCGCATAAAATCAACCATCTTGGTGGCTGCCTTGACCCCCACGCGGTGTTTTTACTCAATCGTGGCCTGAAAACTCTGGCCGTCAGGGTGCGGTATCAAAATCAGAGCACACTCCGACTGGCACAATTTCTCCAGGAGCACCCGGCAGTTGAAAAAGTGAATTATGCCGGACTTGAAACCCACCCAGATCATAAAATTGCACGCGAGTTGTTTAAAGGGTATGGCGGTGTGTTGAGTTTTGAACTCAAAGGCGGGGAGCGGGCCGCAGAACAATTTCTGAAAAACGTTACGTTGCCCGTCGTGGCGCCGAGCCTGGGTGGGGTTGAATCACTGATTACCCGGCCTGTCCAAACATCTCATTCAGGGCTATCACCTGAAGATCGGCAAAAAGCTGGTATTAGCAACGGGTTGATTCGTGTCTCAGTCGGTCTGGAAGCAACGGAAGACCTGATTGAAGACTTTTCGGACGCCTTAAAGAAAATTCGGGAAGCCTGAAAAACCAGGGCTCAGGGCTTGGGGCTGAAAGACTCGCAAGCTCAGGGCTGAAGATAATGGGTTCAATACCCTGAGCCCATCGTCTTCAGCCCGTCTTCTTCAGCCCGTCTTCTTCAGCCCGATATTCTTCAGCCCTGGTTTAGAATCGGAAGTTTATACCAGCACCGACGCGGCCATTGTGGATCGTGCCTCCATTAAACCTGATGGGAAGGTAATCAACCTGGATGGGCCGAATGGATACTTTGTCATTGAGTTTTACATCCACCCCTCCGCCAAGAGCGACGGCAAATCCACTGCTGGCGCCAATATCCTCAAAACTGACTCGCCCGCCTCCGACCAATATATGGGCAAACGGTGAAACTCTTCCACCCCGATTGGCTGCCAGTTGAGGACCAAACAGGTAGGTGAAAGTGTTGACGCCCGAATCAAAATTCGCCCCGAGTTCTGAAGTAAACCCAAAATTGTCATTCAGATACCGGGTATAGGAAAAATTGAACCCGTTCAAATTCCCATTTAACTCATCACCTCGCAAGTAGGTGTATCCGGCCACGACTTCATTTTCAGGCGGCTCTTGCGCCAGGGTCGAAAGTGAAGCGGCCAGCACGAAAGTCATCGCAAAGATCAATTTTTTCAACATATCGGTTGTTCTCCTTTTTATTCTTTCAGTTACCTGTGAAATGAAAATTGAACCAGCACTCGTGATATCTGATGTGTGTTGGGTTAGTCGTCTCCTGACTTCTTTGGTTCAGTGTTGCTCATAAACGCATACTCTATAGATAGGTTCTAATATTTTCCGGGATGCTTGCAAAATTTGTTAAATTTTCTATAATATATTTAACAATTCCCCACCGCCCCATCAGTCCCGAGGACATTTCCAGATGGAATTAAACTACCACCACTTGTTTTTGTTTTGGACAGTTGCCCGGGAAGGAAGTGTCATCCAGGCCAGTCGGACACTTGGGCTAAGCCAGCCAACCCTCAGTGCACAACTTCGGTCTCTGGAAGTGACCATTGGAAAACCGCTGTTTGCCCGCAAAGGTAAACATCAAACGCTGACCGAAACCGGCAATATTGTCTTTGAATATGCGACCGAAATTTTTGCGCTTGGGAAAAACCTCGCAGATACATTGCAAGGATTGCCCGAGACAATGGCCTCAACGATTCGGCTTGGGATCAGTGAAGGGTTTTCGAAACTGCTCGGCTGCAAATTTATTGACCACGCCCAACAGCAGATGCCGGGTTTGAAAATTGACTGTTGCACCTTGCGGGAAGAAGAACTACAAACCCAACTGGAAGGAAATGAACTGGATGTCGTGCTCAGTGATCATCCACTCACGCTGAAAAACGTCAGACCACAAAACCATTTGTTGCTCGAATCAGACCTGATGGTCTTTGGGACACCCGATCTGATTTCAAAGTGGAATTCAAACCTGCCAGAATCGCTCAATCAGTCACCTTTTTTCATGCCAGCTCCTCACTTTCAGATTCGACAATCCCTGGAAGCCTGGCTGACAACACATCGGGTGACGCCGGTGGTGGTGGGTGAATATACCGACAGTGCCCTGATCAAACTACTTGGATCAACCGGGCGAGGGTTCTTTGTTTCGCCAGCCCTGATTGCCGATGATTTGCGTTCGATGTACCACGTTTCAGGGTTTCAAAAACTGGATGGCTATGTTTCCCAGGTGTTTGCAGTCACCGTCGAAAATCGGCCACGCCACACTGGATTTCTGGCGTCCCTCCAATCAGCCGCCTCAACACTCCAGGAAAAGACAATTGAATCAGTGTGAATCCCCTGGCTTTGATTACTCACGACTCACTCAGATCTGCTCTTTTACGATTTCGCTCGCCTTCCGTTTTTTTCCGGGAATGCGAATTCCAATCACCGTAATGTCGTCGCGTTGCGGTTCGGCACCCTGATGGTCCTTTAATTCGTGAATCAGCGCCACATATTGATCTTCCATACTGAGATAGGAAATTGATTTTAAAAACTCTTTAAACCGTCGGGTGCCAAATTTGGGTGAAATTTCACCTGATTGATCCCCATATCCATCGGTCGCCATATAGAGCGTAACCCCTTTGCCAATTTGAATTTCATGGTTGGTAAAGGTACGGCGGGCTTCTTTTTGTTTGCCACCAATTGATTTGGTATCACCTTTGATTTCAATAAATTCACCCTGCTCATCAATAAGATAGAGCGGGCGTTTGGCGCCAGCAAAGACAACCTGTCCGGTTTCGCGCTCAATTCGACAGAGCGCCACATCCATTCCATCCTGGGATTCAGTTTCAGCGGAATCCTGTTTGAGCGCCCGCCGAATACCGCCGTGCATGGTTTCCAGAATCAGAGCAGGATCATGGATTCGATTTTCGATCACAATCTGGTTGAGTAAATTATTACCGATCATAGACATAAAGGCCCCCGGCACACCGTGGCCAGTACAATCGGCACAGGCAATGATACTGATTCCGTCGGCATAGTGGAACCAGTAAAAGTCACCCGACACAATATCCTTTGGATAGAACAAGATGAAGTATTCTCGCAGGGACTGGTCAATGCGTTCGCGATAGGGCAAGGTCGCCTGCTGGATTCGCTCGGCATAGAGGATACTATCAATGATCTTGGTGTTTTTTTCCTGGATTTCCTGAGAGCGTAATTCTAACTCCTGGTTCTTTTCGGTGATTTCATCACGCTGACGAATAATCTCAATATTTTGCGCGGAAAGTTCATCCTTTTGGCGAACCACTTCAGCCGTTCGTTCCTGAACGGCTCGTTCCAGGGCTTCAGCCCGGTTTTGAAGGGTCTTAATTCGGGTTTGTACAGCTAAATACATCCCACCAATAATCACAAACAGGTAAAAAACATAGGCATACCACGTGTTCCACGGCGCGGGCTTGATCTCAAAGGAAAATGAAACTGGGCCGGAAACATTTCCGGCATAGTCTTTTCCCCAAACCTGAAATGTGTAGCGGTTGGGTTCCAGGTTGGTGTATTCCTTTTTCGCATCTGTCGTCCAGGCCGTCGGCTTTTTGTCATAGCCGATCAACTGGACCTGGAAGGTAGTGTCTGTTTCCCGAAAATAGCTCAACAGGGCATATTCAAACACCACATTATCTCGGTCATAGGTCAGCACCACTGGATCTTTGGAATATTCCAGCGCCTGCCCGTTCACCGTAATGCGCTCAATCATGAGCGGTTTTAACGACGTATCTTTTAACTCTTTGGCCGGATCAAACAGGGCCGCACCGGCAGCAGTGCCAGCCCAAATCCGGCCTCTGTGATCAAGGAGGGCAGCGCCTCTGAGGCACTCGACGCCGGGCAACCCATCCTGATTGGTAAATGTCCGTTGAAGCTGGTATTTCGGCTCGCCGCCGGAACCAGTCGTGGCTGGTTCTAACCGCACAACGCCCGTGTTGGTGGTCAAATACACAGCACCTTTTGGCGTTGCGAGCATTCGAAAAACCGTCCCTCGAATTTCAACCGGCAACGGGCGAACCGTCTTCAGCGAATCGGTCCCATACCACCCGGTTAAATCGAGGGTGTAGACGCCAGCCCCTCCGGTTCCAATCCATAACTGCGGTGGCTGGCCTGGGGCTGAGGTTTCAAGGAAACTGTACATGGCTGTTTTGGGGAGACCGGTTTCAGAACCAAAACTGGTCCACTGCCCATTTTGAAAAGCCGCCAGGCCATTGCGCGTGGCCACCCACAGCGTTGAAATCCCCCTACTGGATGTCGTTTGAAACAAGCCATAAATGACATTGTCAGGCAGCCCGGCATCCATCTGAAAGGTTTGCCAGACACCATCCTCCAATCTGGCCAATCCATTATCGGTACCAACCCACAGCACCGAATTCCCGGCTGGTGTCCGGGTTTCATAGAGGCAATAAATAATGTTGCTCGGCAGATCAGGCGCAATAAAGGTTTGCCAGTTTTTCCCGTCAAAGCGTGAGAGTCCGCCGCCATAGGTTCCTATCCATAAGATCGGAACTCCTTCAGGTGTGCGAGTTTCCAACAGCGAATAAATCACGTCCGAGTTTAATTTGCCTGGAGCAATCGTATAGGTCTCAATTTCCCCCTTCAGGTAATAGACCAGCCCGGCACCAGTCCCCAACCACAAACCATATTCACCAGTTGGGTTTTTTGATTCAAGAAATGAATACACCAGATCATTGGGAAGACCGGTTTTGGTATCAAACCCAATCCACTGGCTTTGTTCAAACCGGGCCAGCCCTCCACCATAGGTTCCCACCCACAACAGACGAGTTCCAGTTTCCGATCTGGTTTCGATCAGGCTCCGCACGCCGTTATTGGGTAAGGTACTGTTTTTGGTGTTAAACGTAATCCACCGGTTCTGCTCAAAGCGGGCCAATCCTCCACCATAGGTTCCAACCCAAACAGTTGGCGTGCCATCTGGGAGCCTGGTTTCAAGCAAGCTCAAAACCACATTGCTGGGTAACCCGGTGTTGATGTCATAGAGGGTCCACCGGCCTTGTTCAACCCGAGCCAGCCCGCCAGAAGTCCCCACCCAAAGCGTTTGCTCCTGGGTCTTGGGGGAAACAGTCGCCATTAACGACAAAACGGCATTGCTGGCAATCGCACTGGTATCGAGCCGGGTCCACGCTCCGGCTTCAAACTTGACCAGTCCACCACCTTCGGTTCCAGCCCAAACAACGGGTGCCCCATTGGTCCCGGTGGTTTGGAGCAGGCACATAACCCGGTTATTGGGCAAGGTTCCATCTTCCGCCGTAAAGTGGGTCCACTTTCCGCTTTCAAAACACGAGAGGCCAGCCGAAGTCCCAACCCAGAGCGTACTTTTGGCGGTGGTCGGTGTGACCGTCTCGACCATGCACTTGACCTCATCTGACAGCAGGGCCCCGCTCAGACGGGAAAAGGCGACCCAATTATCGCCATCCTTGCGCAGCAAACCACTATCTTCAGTTCCAAACCAGTAACTTCCATCCGCCGCCTGGAGCAGTGATCGAACCCGGTTTGACAATGTTCCGCCCTGCATATTGACCACCGTCCAGCGATGACCATTAAAAAAGGCAGCCCCATTCTGGGTACCGATCCAAAGATAGCCTTTGCGATCTGTCGTGACCTGGTTGATGGTGTTTTGTGGGAGTCCGTCACGATCAGTGTAGGTGCGAAAGGTGGGATAGCCATACTCAGCAATATCTGGCGGCTTTCCTTCGACCTGAGCTGTGATGGATTGGGGTTGAGCCAGCAAGCAGAATGAAGAATGAAGAATGAAGAATGAAGAATGAAGAATGAAGAATGAAG
>DAOQNB010000344.1:0-6546 GCA_035335845.1 Acidobacteriota bacterium
CTTGATGGTTCAAATCAATTGAATCCGAGTCAGTCGCTTTCCTGCCGTCACCCAACCTTCATCGCCACCAGAGGAGATTCTCATGAACGCACGACCTGCCCGCTCAACGAAAAGCATTCAGCCCTGGAGCATCCTGATTGCTCTGATTGCCCTGACTGTTGGCCTTGTCGGAAAGTACGCTCCGTCGTCACAGGCAACATCCAGACAAACTGCCAGCCAGACGCAGGAAGCGTCATTCACGGTGGAACCCAATGCCTGCACGATTACAGTCAATAGCACGGCACAAGAAGTAACCATTGCCGCGCCGGAAGGTGTTCGCAACAGCGAATGCACGTTGGGTGAGGCAATTCTGGTGGCCAATGGCAATCCAAACATTACCGAATGCCCCTGTGTTGGTGGGGCGCCAGTGACAATCCAGTTGCAGGCGGGGATGACCTACACACTGAACACTCCGGCCACGACACTCTATGGTCCAACAGGGCTTCCGGCTATTTCAAGCACCATCGTGATCGAAGGCAACGGCGCTGTGATTGAGCGCAGCAGTGTTGGAGGAACCCCAAATTTTCGGCTTTTCTCCATTGCCGGCACGATCAATGGCCAACCCTCACTTGAAACAAACCCAAATTCAATTGTTCCCGCGCCAAATGCGGTGCTTCCGGCTGGGAATGTAACCTTGCGGAATGTGACCTTGCGCAATGGTTTGGCCCGAGGTGGCAATGGAGGGGCCAAAGGCGGTGGTGGTTTGGGGAGTGGCGGCGCTATTTTCAACGCGGGTTCGCTCACACTTGATGCCAGTACGGTGACCAGCAATCAGGCTGTCGGAGGGACCGGATCAACTCTTTGCTGCTCTGGTGGCGGCGGCGGCATGGGTGGCAATGGAGGGAATGGATTTAATGCCGGCGGTGGCGGTGGCGGTATGGGCGGCAACGGGGCGTCAACCGTGGAGTTTGATACCGGTGCCGGAGGCGGCACGGTTACCAATGCAATTGGGACCACAAGCGGCGGTCTCAACGGGGGGGCTGCCACCATGTTTGGCAATGGGAGTCCTGGGGGATTTGGAGGAGGGGGAGGAGGAAGTTTTGGTGTTGGTGCAAATGGAGGATTTGGCGGCGGCGGCGGCGGGTCGTTTGGTAGCCCTGGCGGCAATGGCGGGTTTGGCGGCGGTGGCAGTGGCGGTACTCGTGGCGGGACCGGCGGGTTTGGCGGGGGCGGTGGTGGTTATAACAGTACTGGAGGAACGGGTGGGATAGGCGGTTTTGGCGGAGGAAACAGCTCTTCTGCCGAGTCTAGTGCTGGTGGTGGGGCTGGATTGGGCGGTGCCGTGTTTTCCACCGGTATCTTGACGCTGATCAACTCGACTCTGTCTGGTAATTCGGCCATTGGGGGGACTGCACTTTTGTCCCAACCGGGGAGCGGATTTGGCGGGGCGATTTTTGTTCGTAACGGGCAAACGACCATTTCCAACTGCACGGTGAATAACAATGTCGCCATGCGGGGCACCAGTCCAAATGCGGCTTCGCAAGCCGGGGGAGGACTCTATGTTCTGGGCGACGGAGCAACGGCCACACTGAGTGTGACCAACACCATTCTGGCCAACACGCCAAATGGAATCACAGATGTTTTCATCAATACCATCAATTCCGGCACGGTGACGCAAACCGGGAACGCCTCCAATCTGGTCGAAATCAACGGAAGCGGCGCCAATGCGCTGACTGGTGTGACACAGACAAGCGACCCAAATCTGGCAGCCCTGGCCCTCAATGGTGGTTTGACCCCAACCCATTTGCCCCAAACTGAAAGCCCGGTCATCAACAATGGTACTGGAAACCGACCAAACATGGTTGATCAACGTGGGCTATCACTTTCCTGTCGAATTGATATTGGCGCCGTTGAGGTTCAGCTTTCACTCGTTACTGCCGTTCTCACGGGTGGGGAGACGATTTGTAACGGAGACTCCACGACAATCACCGTGACGGCAACGGGCGGGACAGCGCCCTACCTGATTACCATCAGCAACCTTGCCAGTCCAATCAATGTGCCAGACACCAACCCGGTCAATATCCAGGTCAGTCCGGCAACCACGACGATTTATGAAATTACAGTGGCGGAGGATGCCAGTCAGTGCGTCGGGTCATCGAGTGGAAGTACCACCATCGTGGTCAGGCAACCGCCAATCGCCACGACTGGCACCGCGCAAACCATCTGCGTCAATGGCACGACGGCTGGTCTTGGCGGCAACCCGCCAGCGGCACCAGCCACTGGAATGTGGAGTGTCATCAACGGCGGCACTGGAACGTTTAGGCCAAATGCCACCACACCAAATGCAACCTTTACTCATACCAGCGGAACCGGACCCGTTACCCTGCGGTGGACCGTGTCCAATGTGCCATGTACTCCTGACGCCACGGCGGATGTGACGATCACACTTTCTCAGCCGCCAACCAGCGCCACGGCAGGTGGCCCACAGACCATCTGTGCCGGGAGCACCACGGTCGGATTAGGTGGGAATGTGCCGGTCACCGGAACTGGCCAATGGAGTATTGACAGTGGCGGAACGGGAATATTTAGCCCAAACAATCTGACACCAAACGCGACCTTTACTCACACCGGGGGCAGCGGTCCAGTGATTGTTCGATGGACGATTTCCAACTCACCGTGCACCCCATCATCTGCTGCTGTGACGATTAGCATCAATCAGCCACCCACGACGGCGACAGTGGGCGGCGCTCAGGCCCTTTGTCCCAATAGCTCCACGACTGGCCTTGGTGGCAATGCGCCAGCCAGCGGTACTGGCAGTTGGAGTATTGTTGGTGGCGGGACAGGAACGTTTAGTCCAAACAACACAACGCCAGACGCGACCTTTACCCACACGGGTGGCACCGGTCCGATCACGCTCCGGTGGACCATCAGCCATCCGCCCTGTCTTGATTCAACCGCAGAGGTGACGATTACGGTGAATCAAGCGGCTACGGTCAATGCCGGTCTGGATCAAACCATCTGCCTGCAAAACCTGACGGTACCACTGGCAGCCAGCATTGGCGGCAGCGCCACACGCGGCACCTGGACGGGTGGGGCTGGGAACTTCGCACCGGACAACACCTCGCCAAATGCCACCTACACGCCGTCGGCGGGTGAAATCGCGGCTGGAACGGTAACCTTGACCTGCACCACGGATGATCCACCAGGGCCGTGCCTTGCGGCGTCAGATTCCATGACCATTTCAATCACTTCGTGTATTGGGTTGATGGTGGCTGACACGACGAATAATCGAATCCAGGGCTTTAACGGCACAACCTGGACTGTGGTGGGGACTGGAATCGTCGGTTCAGGTGATGGTCAATTCCGAACCCCTGAAGCCGTGACGTTTGGTCCAAACCGCCGAATTTATGTCGCTGATACGGGCAACAACCGGATTCAGTGGTCCACCGACAACGGTGTGACCTGGGCGAATTTTGCCACGTTTGGAACGGGGCTCAACCAGGTGAAAGCACCACAAGGGCTCGAACTTGATACCGACGGCAACCTGTATGTTTCCGATACTGGAAACGGACGGGTACTGCGGTTTCATGGCGGTCTACCAGGGCCGGGTGTCGTGATTGCCAGTAATGGGATCGGAGGCGGGCAGGTCAGTAGTCCGCGTGGATTGGCCATTGACAGTGCCTTCCGCTTGTTTGTAACAGATGAAAGTAACAGCCGCATCCTGCGCATCAGCAATGCCAACACTGTAACTAACCCGGCGACTGGCGCCATTCTCGCCAGCCAGGGCATCGGAATGAATCAGGTGAAAAACCCACAGGGCGTGGCACTTGACTCATCGGGGACTCTGTATGTAGCGGACACGGGGAATTCCCGCATTCTGCGCTGGGTCAATGCCAGTCCAGCCAATGCGACGACGATGGCGCTGATTGGTTCGGGGTTAGGTCAGGTCAACCGCCCGGAAGGTGTCACCGTGGTTGAGTTTACCAGCGGTCAATTTGCTGGTGGACTGGTCCTGGTGGTGGGCGATACTTCAAACAACCGTATTCAAGGCCGATTTCTCCCAACCGGACAATGGAACCTGGTTGGCGCGCCGAATGGAATTGGGACCGGCACGGGGCAGTTCCGGGCGCCGAGTAAGGTCCGCTGAGGTGAAGAAAAGCGGTGTCAAGCCACCGCACTCCAAACAGAAGAAGAAAAGCGGCGTTAAGCCGCCGCACTCCAAATGCGGCAGAGATCTGCCGCATTTCTCTTTTTTCTAACAAGGTGCTACTTATCGAAAAAACAGGCCATTTATCGAAAAAACAGGCCGCTGGTCGAAAAGATTGTTCCATTCTTCAATATTACAGGCATAATGAAGATGCATCCCCGCGTCTTTTTCTTCTGTGCAACTTATACCTGAAAAATGACTTTAACGACTGGGCCTCAGGAATTTCATAATGCCGCAATCCAAATTTCCCTCCAGTTCACATTTCTTTGCTTCAGTTTTTAACCTTGAAAAACGCGCACTTACATTCTACGGAATCAGATTTGGAGCACTGTGATCCTCCAGTCTTGATCTCCCAAATCAATAAGTGATTTTCGATCTCTGCCCATTGTCAGTCAAAGGAGATAGTTACGTATGTCATCCCCCCACTCTTGGAATTGGTTATGCCGCTCAGGTTTGAAAGCTCGACCTCAAGGAATCTGGCTCGTGATGGTTGTGATTGGTCTGGTGTTTGGACTTGTCTTTCTTCCCGGACTCCATCAGGGAAGGGAATGGTTTGGCACATCACGGGCAAACTCCCAGAGCCCGCAGTTTAGCCCGGTACAGCCGGTTTCAATCCTGGCGACTGGTCGTGGAAACCCGGTTGTCCAGGTGAATGACGGTCAACCGGCATATCACCTGACAAAATCGGGTGTGGCGGATGATGGATCTGCAAACTTGATCCCGCTGGCATTGGTCGCTGGGGATTTCAACCAGGATGGCGTGCCGGATGTGGTGAGTACCTTTACTGACGGGTTTCAAGGGATGGTGAACGTCCACCTGGGAAATCTGGATGGACTGTATGCAAATTCAGAAGAAGTTCAGGCCAGAGTCGCGGCTGGACAGGGAAGCACTGATTCGTTCTTTCCGCCATTGCCAACCGTAACCGTGCCGGAACCAGCCCAGTTTGTCGCAACCGGAGATTTCAATTTTGATGGGAAGATGGATCTGGTGACGGCGGCAAATGGTGGAACGGCGCTGTACTGGCTGGCAGGCAATGGACAGGGTAGCTTTACGGAAGCCGAGCGAATCGAGGTTGATGGCCTCATTACCGCCTTTGCCTGTGGTGAATTCAATCAAGCCGACGGTGCAGTGGATCTTGTGGTCGGTGTCAATCGGCAGGAAGGTGCGGCGGTGCTGGTGTATGAATCCGCTGCCAATGGATTGTTTGGCGAACCGGATGTCATTCCAATGGGGGCATCCATTGCGGGGCTGGCGCTTGGACGGTTTAACAATGACTCGTGGTTTGATCTGGCGACGGCTTCTGGTTCGAGTCTGGTGGTGGTGCCGGGCCGGGATCGGTTGAGTGTCGTGAACGAACCTTCGCTTACGGCGGTACGGATGAGTCAGCGGACATTCTCCGAACCTCTGGCGGGTGTGACGCCTGGGCGGTTTGTCAATACGACCCACGACGACATCGCAGTAACGACGTTGAGTGGGCAGGTGCTGGTACTGGATGATGCCGCCCGGCGACGTTCGCTGGCGACTACGGAAGAGAAACCCAAAAAGCCGATTCTCACACCGGAGCCTGTTTGGCTTGAACAATGGAACATTCATGAGCTTGGGTGGACAAATCCGGGCGCGAAGCTGGTCAAAACGAAAACTTCCAGTTTGCCGATGGATGACCTGCTCACGGTGGGCGGCGGGGGACAGCTTCGGTTGTTGACCGCCGGGCTGATGGTGAATCAAAAACTGGCGGAACTCGGCACCGAGTTGGCCGAGTTTTCAGCTTTTATCCCGCCCGTTGCCGCGCTGCCGATGCGCTTAAACCAGGATGGCCTGGACGATCTGGTGATTTTGAGCGAAGGCGAGCAGCCATTGTCGAAATTGACAACCACTCCGATGGCAACCTTTACGGTGACCAACACTGGCGACAACGGAGGAGTCGATCCAGCTCCTTCCGCCGGAACCGGCACGCTCCGGCAGGCAATTGTGGACGCCAACGCCAATGCCGGTGCAGATATGATTACATTCAACATCGGTGGTTCGGGCGTTCAAACCATCACTCTGGCGGCTGCTTTGCCGGCGATTAACGGTCCGGTGACGATTGACGGCACGACTCAGCCTGGGTCAAGCACCACGACCTGGCCGCCAACCCTGCTGATTGAACTCAACGGCACGAGTCTCACCACTGGCAGTGGGTTATCAATAAGTGGACCCGCTACCAACTGCCTGCTCAAAGGGTTGATCATCAATCGGTTTACCGCCAGTGATGCTGTTACCAGCGGTCTTGGCATTCGCAACGGTGGGGACAATAACACGATCCAATACAATCTGATTGGAACCGATTCCACCGGCAATACAGCCTTATCTAATCGGGTTGG
>DAOQNB010000345.1:0-6510 GCA_035335845.1 Acidobacteriota bacterium
GCCATCCTCACTGATTGACGGCGCCTGGTACAGGGGGCCAATGCCTTTATCAGAGTTTCCAGTATCAATCAGTGAGTCAACAGCATGACTGACCAGATCTGTGGTTTGGGTTGCCCGGTCATACAGAAAAACATCCCAAAACGCCCCGTTTCCATCCCGTAGCCCGGCTACCAGATCGCTGGCTTCGCTCAAGTAAACCACATACCGGCCATTTCTGCTCAGAACTGGCAACAGAGATCGTCGCGCTCCAGTCATGCCAGAAAAACCAGGCTTATGGCTAATCAAGTGGGTGGTCTGTGACGCCCGATCAAAAAGAAAAATATCCTCTCTGTCAGTTAACCCACGATTGACATCAATTTGCCCTGGTACAAGGTTGCTGGCGGTACTTGTAAAAACCAGAACGTCGCCGGTCTGGCTGATCGCAGACGACGACCCATCTCCCCAGTATCCGCCCCCAACAAAACTACTCCCGTCCGCTGTCATTCCCGCCTCGTTCACAGCCCGGAAAGTTACCAGATGGTTTGTTTGCTCAAGTTGAGAAAATACATACAGATCCCAGTTGCGGTTCAGGTCAGTGAGGTTGGGTTCGAGATTAAAAGCCAGGGTCGCGTAATAAACAAATTCTCCGGTGGTGTTGAGCGCAAGGGAAAATTGGTCAAGGTTCAGGGTAGCCAAATTTTGTGCCACTTCAGTTGGCGAACTGGCCGAATGACTGATCAGAGTGACAGATTTGTCCAATCGATGAAACAGAAAAAGGTTACATTTACGGCCTCCCAGACCCGGGTCGTACTGCCCTGGCACAAGATTGGTGGCTAGACTGGCGAAGGCCACGCTGGTTCCGTCCGCGCTGATCACCGGGTTATAAGATCGAGCATCTCCAGTAAAAAGAGATGAATAGGAATTATGGCTTACCAGGATGGTCGTTTGAGTTTCCCGATCAAAGAGAAAGACATCCTCATTTTCCGGCCTGTCCCCTCGCGCAGGGTCAATTTGTCCATCAATCAGATCAGCGGCATAACTGCTGAAAACCACCTGCCTTCCGTCCGCACTGATACCGGTGCCAAATGACTCTCCACTGGCAGTGTCAGTGAGGGACGAACTCTGGTGACTGACCAGGCACATCCGGCCAGTTTCCGGCTCATACAAAAACACATCGCTCCCCCCTCCTTCATCATCCTCAGCCGAGCCGTTGTTGTGATCATTCTGGCCTGGTATCAGATCTGAGGCACTGCTTGAAAATAACAAATATTTTCCATCAGCATTGAGTATCGGGGCTGACGAGTCTCTGACAAATCGTTCATCGGGTTTGCTTTGCGGACGACTTACAAAATCAATGCGTCCAGTTTCCTGATTATATAAAAAAACATTCTTTTCTCTGGGAAGAGTCTTCTGATCCGCGACAAAGTCCGTGCCATTGCTCACAAACGCAATCATCTTTCCATCCATACTGATGGTGGGCATACGACATGACCCGGTAGCCGGCGTATCAAATGAATCCCAGCGATGGCTAACCAGTTTGGTCGTGTCAGTGATCCGGTCATAAACGTAGATTGAGCCGGCTTCATACACTACGAACCGTCCATCGGCACTGAGCGCGGGGTTTCGAGAATTTTTGCCATCAGCCGTAGCTGGTGAACCAGGAAGGTGATTCACCAAAAGAGTCACCCCATTTTCACGATCAAAGAGAAAAATATTCTCACGGGGCCCCTGGGATCCGTCCCGGGAGGTTTGCCCAAAAACCAAATCGGTAGCTAAACTCGAAAAAACGACAAAGTTCCCGTCAGCACTGATCGCAGGACTGTACGAAGAATCGTTGCCAGTGATATTCCAAAGAGACCTGGCATGACTGACCAGAACATTGGTCCTGGCCACCCGGTCATATAAATATACATCCGTACCAGAATAATAAATTGACTCCCTGCGAGAATTAACCTGATTTTCGATAAGATTATACGCCTCACTGACAAACACCAGAAACCGGCCATCTTGACTGACTGTTGATCCAGAGGGAACTGAAAGCACGCTTTTCCCTTCTGCACTATCAGACACCCCATTCGCCGTCCCCTGGGAAATAAGCTGGAGATCCATTACGCCTTGCCGGGGTGAGAACTCATCTGACCCCAGGGGTGGAGTTGAGTCAGCTTTGCCCGGAAACACAACCATCATCACTCCATACACTCCCATCAAACCAACGGCCATCAAGAACGAAAAGACGCCAGATTTCTGATGGGACCTGTTTTTAGAGGTTTGGAAAGTGCCGGAATAAGGCTTGCCACAGCCACGCCCTGGCCTTCCCTGACTGAAATGCGCCCAAAACCGATGGTTCGCCATGTTTCACCTCGATAAAAACTCACATCATTTTCAGAACATAACCTCGCTTAAACAGAAGGCTAAAGAATTGAAATACCGTAACTTCCCCAGGCCATAAGCCCGAAATGAAATTTCCATTTGTATTTGAACGGGGAAGTTTGAATAAACTGGATTCCGATTGTGCGTCGAACCTTCAAAAAGTGCAACGATTCAATTGAATTTCCTCTGATTGTGCATCAATCAGTCAATTGACACAGCATCAAAATAAATGGTACTGATCCATAGCACAGAACTGAAAATTCATGAAATTTCCACGTTTCCATCATTGGGTGAATGGTGTCTTCACCGGCTGGCAAAACGTGGAATCGGAAGTTGTGGTTGAAAGACACACTTTCTTATGAATGACCAGCCAGCCTTTTGTATGAAACAACCTGTCAGTCTTCTGAAATGATTGTAGCTCATACAATCCCGATGATCTCAGTTGTGCAAATTTTCATCTCATTTGGATCAATATGGAAAACACTCAACCAACTCAACCTGAAAAAACCACGCCCCTCTCCAACTCAAGTTCTTCTGGCGAAGAGCTTCAATGAAGAGTCAAAACCAATATCAAAAGCGGCGACGGCTCTGGAAAAGAGGAAGTGCGAGCTGGAGGTGACGAAGAAGGTCGAACATTCCCCCCATAAAGCATTTTTCTTGAGCAGCTTGTTCGTATCAAGACCACCACGCCCGTGTGGGTTTCCTTTCCCAATTCCATCGTTCCTGATGGTCAAAACCAAAAGCCCGTCACCTTCAGTGAGAAGGTGACGGGCTTGCCTGATCAAACCTGCCTCGTTCTAAAGCGATCAATCCTCAGAAGGTTATTTGGTCTCTGGAGTGGCCGGGGCTGCCTTTTCACTCTTGCCGGCTTTGGTTTTCTTATTGCGAACCAGCCGGGTTGTGACTCGCGGTTCCATAGCCTGCATGGCAACCAGCACATTTTGGGTGGCGGCGGTGGCGCCACGTGGAACGCGGAGTTGATAGCGTCCTGGAGGTGTGATGTCCCGAAGCAGCTCTGGATTGAGGCTGCGCAGGGTGTCGAGCGGAATCCCCGCCGTGTCAGACAACAACCGCAGGTCAATCGAAGCCGTCAACGGCATGCTCTCATAGGAAATCGGGGCTTCGGGTTTGATGTTGCCCAGACCGTAATTTTCCGGATGTTTGGCAATCAGAATGATTGAGAGAATGATTGGGACGTAGTTGCGGGTTTCCTGTGGAAGTAACCCTTGCCGGTGGAGCGACCAGAAGTCTTTGTTCTTGCTGCGAGCCAGGGCGCGGTCAACGTTTCCTTCACCGCAATTATAGGCCCCCATCGCCAGCAACCAGTCGCCGTACCGGTTATAGAGCCAGCGCAAATAGCGGGCGGCAGCGCGAGTAGGCTGCTCGATTCCGCCGCGTTCATCCATATAACTATTCTGGACCAATCCGAAGCGTGAGCCCGTCGCCGGAATAAATTGCCAGATGCCATAGGCCGCCGCCGTTGAAAGCGCGTTGTTGCGCCAGCCGGATTCAGCCTGGGCCAGCCAGATCAGATCAAGCGGGACTTTCTCTTCGGCAAAAATTCGACGGGCGAGGTGGAAATACTTCCCGGCGCGGCGAAGTCCCGACACCATCGTCGGTCGGCCTTTTTGACCGGTAAAGAACCGCACAAATGACCGGACTTCCGGGGTATCTGACACGGCGTCGAAATCCAGGTCACCCAAAATCTGGTCGCTTCCGCCCTGGGTCTCGTCAATCTCAACCTGAGCCAGCAAATCGAGCGGCGACGGAGCAAATGTCTGCTGCCCCCAGCCGACTTCAGTGTCCTGCATCTGGATATCATATTGCCGGATGCGCTCAATCAATTGCACATAGTAGGCATACAGCACCGGATGCGAATGCACTCCAACGCCGGATTCAAACAGATAGTCAACCGAAAGATTGAAATATTCGCGGGCCGTCTGGAACCGACCTTCGTCAAATGCCTGGGTGCCAAGAAAGAAATAGTTTTCAGCCCGCTGGGTCATTTGGGTGACCCACGGCGGAGTCTGACCGTTGCCGGCTGCCGGCAGTGCCGGAACATAACTGCTGCTGTTGGATTGAGGAAGCTGGTCGGCAGGTGCTTGCTGCGCACTGGCCATAATCGGGAACAGGGTGTTGGCCACAATCAGGCAAATGAGAACGAAAATGGATTGAGTGTGGCGTGCAGAGGAACGGGGTTCCTCAAAAAGTCTCGAAAAGTGCATGTGGTGTATCTCAGAAATGAATGGATTTGGCAGTAGAGTATGGTTTTTGGTAACGCCTGAGTAGGCGAAAAGTTTCCACTGCGGCAAATTTTGAGTAATGCAAATCAAGGACCAGGGTTCAGGGTTCAGGGTTCAGGGTTCAGGGTTCAGGGTTCAGGGTTCAGGGTTCAGGGTTCAGGGTTCAGGGTTCGAAAGTATCGATTCCGAAGCACCAAGCACCAGTCACCTGGCACCAAACGCGAAACGATACTGCATGTTGGCTTCAATTGCCAAACTCGATCAGGACTTTTGTTCCGTTGTTTCAGGGCCGGATGGTGTTGCCTGAACGCAGAAGTGACGGTATTCCGACGGGATCCAGTGATTTGCGCAACTTTTTGACGATCTTGCGGCTCTAACCAGACAGTCCGAACTCATCCCCCTCAAACTTCAATCGCGGTGAGGACCATTTGAATATGTCAGTTCCTGTTGTAAGTCGTTTTGTGTTCGCGTTCTGGCTTGTTTTTTGGGGATGGCTGGCTGGCTCAGGGCCGGCTTTCGGAATGCAATCCGGGCCAATTCCACCAATTCAATCTGGATATGGTGCCGATGGCCCCTACTCCATCAAGGTCGAAACCCTCCCGAGCCCCCAATTTTCCGGCCAAAACGTCACGGTTTACTTCCCGACTGAAACAACCACGCCGTTACCAGTCGTGTTTTTCTCCCACGGGTTTGGAGCAATCAATCCTCGGACCTACGAACCGTTCATCAGACACATCGCCAGCCGTGGCTACATTGTCGTCTATGCCCCCTATCCGTTTACCAGCCCGACCATTCAGGAACGATATCAGGTGCTGCTGGCTGGATTCGTTGAAGCAGCCAGTACCTATCGTTCGCGTATGGATTTAAGTCGGGTTGGGTTTGTCGGCCATTCGTTTGGCGCAGGTGCGACGCCAGCCATTGCCTACCAGGGAATCACCCAGCAGGGTTGGGGATCCGCCGGCGTGTTTTTGTTTATGCTGGCGCCCTGGTATTCCTATGACATCACGCCTGAACAACTGAGCAATTTCCCGCCTCAAACCAAACTGATTGTCCAGGTTTATGACGACGATGCTGTCTGTGACCACCGTATGGCCAAAGACATTTTCACCCATATTTCGATTCCTGACAGTGAAAAAGATTATGTTGTGTTGTTTAGCGACAGGTCCGAAGCCCTGGATTATCAACTCAAAGCCGATCATTTAACCCCAACAGCAACCAACCCCGGTCGTTCGGGAGACCGATCCAACGCGCTTGATTTCTATGGCGTCTGGCGATTGTTTGATGCCCTGGCGGAATACACGTTTCAGGGAACGTCCGATGCCAAAATTGTGGCACTGGGAAACGGAAATGTTGATCAATCGAATATGGGTACCTGGCCGGCGCCTGAAAATCGCCCGGTCAAGCCGCTGCTGGCAACCGATTCGCCAGTTGTCACGCATCCCGAAAGTGATTTTGCTTATGGATTCAGCAATGTGCTCAATCCCCGGCGCGGATTCGGAGACGTCAATACCGCATCACCAGTCGTTTCAAATGTTACCTTATCAAATACAAAGATTATCAGACGTAGAGACTCAACCGTCACCATCACCTGGACTTCAACTGACGATCAGCAGGTGATTTCCCACGACCTCAGCTTTGCCAGCACTGGCACCGATTTTTCAGTTGGAATTGTTTCGGGACTTTCAGGGACAGCCCAGGCATTTACCTGGAGACTCCCAACCGACATTCAACCAACCAAAACCGGCGTGGTCAAAGTCGTTGCCACAGACGCGGCTGGGAATTCTGGTCAGGCACTGTCGGGCCGAATTAAAATTAAGTGAGCCAATTGGAAGAACGACGAAACCAAAGATCCTCAATCCGTTGAGGCTATAGTTTTTCAGAAAAAGATTCCCCCCTGGGAACGCCGGCATCCTGCCGG
>DAOQNB010000346.1:0-4118 GCA_035335845.1 Acidobacteriota bacterium
GTAGCGGTAACTCAACCCTCATCATCGCGGGTAACACCCGATTACTGGTGGATGTCGGATTGTCAGCCCGTGAGACAGTTCGGCGACTCCGGGAGGTTGGCCAGGAGCCAAGCCAGTTGACGGCTATCGTGATTACCCACGAACACGCTGACCATGTGGGTGGCATGCCAGTGCTGGCCAAACAAACCGGGGTTCCAGTCTATATCGCCCCTGCCACGCGAAGCGCATCAAACCTCAAAGAAAAAGATGATACCCAGATTTCCTGGGCTGAACCAATTAACTCCAGCGTGCCATTTGAAATTGGAACCATTCGAGTGACACCGGTGAGCGTGCCGCATGATGCGGCGGATCCAATGATTTTCACCTTCGAAGCGGATGGTGTCAAAATTGCCGTGGTGACTGACCTTGGCTATATTCCACAGCATGTCGCGCACCGGTTGCGTGGCTGTCAGGCGCTGTTACTCGAAGCCAACCACGATAGTGATATGCTCAAAATTGGGCCCTACCCCTGGGCACTGAAACAACGCATTGCCAGCCGACGTGGGCATCTTTCAAACCACGAAATGGCCCGGTTTCTCAAAGAGGATTTTGATGGCCTGGCCGAATACATCATTCTGGCCCATTTGAGTGAGAGCAATAATCACCCGGAAATTGCCCGACTTTCGGCCCTCCAGGCCCTCCAACAACGGGAGCCGTTGTTTAGCTACGATTGGGAACACCGCGTCAAAATCGCTGAACAAAAAACCCCCATGCCCTGGATTGAGCTTTAGTTGGGGCTGAGAAGATTCACCCGGATGTTACGCGTCTCGTTTTAGAAGAAAATTGTCACCATTCCGCCACATTTTTTGCGATCACACGCATATTCCTCAAGTCAGACAGATTTTGGGATGAACCTGCCTGTCATGGTTCAACTCAGGAATCAAGGTGTCAGGTGCCGAGAGAAATAAACAGGCACAACGTATGATTCCTGCGTTTTGGTCATCCATCTCCAGTTTCTGATCTGAAGAATCCACGAGGTCTCGTTATCTATGCCCCAACGTTTTCTGGCACTCGTTCTGCTGGTGGTTATTGGAATCAGCGTCACCACGGCTTCTGGCAAGCCAGTTCAAGCACCAAAGGACTCAAAACAGGACGATGATGTCGTTCGAATTTCGACCACGCTGGTTCAGGTGGATGCCGTGGTAACTGATAAGAAAGGCCGGGTCATCCCAACCCTCAAGGCTGAAGATTTTGAGTTGCTGGTTGATGGGAAACCACAAACGATCTCTCATTTTGAATATGTAGCCACGGAACCGCTCACTACCAGCACCGAGGCGGTCACCGCGCCCGTGGGTCCGATGCCCACGCCACCACTCCCGGCCAATCAAACCCGTCGCACCATTGCCCTGGTGGTAGATGATTTGGGCCTTTCGTTTGAGAGCCTGCCGCACGTTCGCAAGAGCCTCAAAAAATTTGTTGATGAACAAATGCGGCCCACCGATCTGGTTGCCATCTTAAGAACCGGCGCCGGCATTGGTGCGCTACAGCGGTTTACTTCAGATCGCCGACAACTTCATGCCGCCATTGACAACCTGAAATGGAGTTCAGTGAGTCGAACCGGCCAAAGCGCCATCGCCGCCCTGAACGAATCTGCCGGGATCAACCGCGACCAGCCCAGTGTCCTGGATAAAGTTGGCAATGGCGGTTCGAAACCAGCCAGTGGCAAAGGTGATCCAACCCTGGTCAAGACAGATGTTGACCAGGTTCGAACTGAGATTTTTGCGGCTGGCACCCTTGGTGCCATTCGTCAGATTGTGCGCGGGTTGGAAGACCTTCCCGGTCGAAAATCCATCATGTTGTTTTCAGATGGGTTTCAAATTTTTGGGAGTGATCGAGACAACGGACGAATTGTCAATTTGCTCAGACGATTGACCGACCTGGCTAATCGAGCCTCAGTGGTGATTTATTCGCTTGACACCCGTGGTTTACAGACACTCAACATTACGGCGGCGGATGCCCCCGGCTCAGTCACACCTGGAAAACTGGCCAGCGTCCTGTCACAACGGCAGGGCGATTATTGGAATGGTCAGGAAGGGCTGAATTTCCTCGCTCAGGAGACCGGCGGGCTGCTGCTGAAAAATACCAACGACTTTTCCCGAAGTATTGAAACAGTGCTCAAAGATCAGGCGGGGTATTACCTGCTCGGGTTTGTTCCGGAAGAAAATCTCTTTCAAAATGGAAAAGCTGATTTTGCCTTTCACAAAATTCGAGTTCGGGTCAAACAACCAGATGTCAATGTCCGATCACGAAATGGTTTTTTGGGTGTCACGGATGAACAGGTCGCCCAGTCCCAATCAAAGTCCGTCAACCCACTCCTGGAAGCAGTGCTTTCACCATTTGTCGCCAGCGATATCCGTGCCCGGCTTACCAGTATGTTTGGCAATGAAGCCGCCACCGGCCCGCATATCCAATCCATGCTCTTTATTGATGCCAGTGACGTGCAGTTTACTGAAAACACTGAAAAGAAACGATTTTACGCCACGCTTGAAGTGCTCTCGGTCACGATTGGCGCGGAGGATAAAATCGTGGATCAGGCACTGCGCCAAATCACGATTGAACTCGACGAAGCCGGACTCAAACTGGCCAGGGAAAATGGCCTGGTCCAAAAGGTAATTTTGCCGGTGAAAATACCTGGCGCGTATCAACTTCGGGTGGGTATCCGTGATGCAGGTTCAGCACACATTGGATCAGTGAACCAGTTTGTTGAAGTCCCCAACCTGAAAAAGGGAGCCCTTGCCCTGTCGGGAATCATGGCCGCTGGAATGAAACCTGCCGCTGGAAACACACCTCCTGCCTCAGGTGGCCAACAGACTCAGGCCGATCCTGAATGGAGTGCACCGGAAGCGAGCCCCGCAGTTCGGCGAATCCAGCGCGGGAATGTGGTGCACTATGGATATGACATTTTTAATCCGCAGGTTGATTCACAAACTCATCAGCCAAATCTTGAAGTTCAAGTCACGCTCTTCCGCGATGGCCAGCTTGTCTTTCAAGGTCAGCCCCGACCGCTGGCACTTTCTCCCCAAAATGACTGGAAGCAACTCCGGACTGGAGGACAACTCCAACTTGGGACCCAAATGGATCCAGGTCAGTATGTGCTCCAACTCACGGTAACCGACAAAGTACGGAAGAAGGGGGCGACGTCGGTCAGTCAGTGGGTTGATTTTGAAGTACTTGAGTAATATCAGTCAGTGGCCAGTAGCTCACTCAATCTATTTGATTGAATAACTTGACTCTTTCCTGACTCAGAGTTCTCATTGCAAGCTGGGAACCTGATCTTTCAGAAGAACAACTCGGAATGAGAGTGCGGATTGCTCCATTCAATTCGCATTTTTCGTTTCGATAGAATCAGTCTCATCACGCTTCAGGGCTTCAAATTTTTCCATTGAGGAACCGTTTTTTTTCCAGTACGATGGCGGCTCCTTTTCAAACTCCCAACACCTTTTCGATGATTTAAACTGGTACTGACAACCCTGGTTTGAGAGCAAGGTTGGTTGGATATTTTGATATCCAAACACGCCTCATCTGCTCCAGCTTGCCCGCGTCGTAAGTCCTTTTTCTTTTGCCCCTTTGGAGGAAAGTGATGGAGACCGCTGAAACTGACGCCTATCGTGAGCGTGTTGCCACCACACTGGTGGTGTGGGTTGGTTTGGGTCTATTGATCTACAGCCAGTTTGCCTACACCATTGATCATTCATTCCTGTCGCCAACTGGCCACTGGCGCGCCAAACTGGTTGATTACAAACAGGCTGATCACAAAATTGAGATTAAACTTGAAGACACAACTCATCACCAGCCGGCCAAAATGATTTATGCGGTTGACGAACTCCCCTCTTTTGCCAACGAGCGGATTTTGTGGTCCAAAGATGAAACCAAACTGCTGGTCGTTGGGCGTGGATGTTCAGTTCCGAATGATTGCTCAAAGCTCGCCACGGGTGAGGGCCTGTATTTGCTGTATGACATTCCGACCGGAACCACACGGTGTAATATTCGCCACTCCACCACCGCATTTAACTATGCCGATGTTGCCCAATATGAGTTTGTCCCACCGTTGCCAAAAGATGGAAAACTGGCCAAATGAC
>DAOQNB010000346.1:4218-6509 GCA_035335845.1 Acidobacteriota bacterium
ATGACTTACCGCCCGTGCTGAGAGAATCGCCAGCGGCGGCAAAGATCGGCGGCGGCGGCTTCCCAGGTTGGAAATACAAAGGAAAAGCCTGATTCCTGGAGCCTGCCCGGTGTCACCCGGCGACTTTTGAGGATCAGTTCAGTTTCTGTTCGCAGAAAAACAGCCCCGATTTCCAGCATCCAGTCCGTCGCCGGGAGCCCAACCGGGATGCCCCAGGCTTTTCGCAAAATTCGCATAAATTCTGCATTCGGAACTGGATATGGTGATGAAAGATTGACTGGCCCTGACAGATGGTCGTGCTCGATAATCCAGTTGATCGCCCGGATAAAATCCAGGTCGTGAATCCAGGAAACATATTGACGCCCATTTCCTGACTGTCCACCCAACCCAACCCTCGTCAGTCCAAGTAACACATCAAAGACGCCTCCCCGGTCCGGGCTCATCGTCATCGCTGACCGGAGCAGCACTTTTCGAGTATTTGGAACAACTGCCGCTTCCGCTGCCTTCTCCCAGCCGGTTGCCACATCAATGCTGAACCGCCACGTTTCCGGCACGCCGGGTTCAGTTCCCCCAATGATTCCAGTTGCCTCATCATTTGGAGCATCATACCGATGGGCATAAATCGTGGCCGTGCTCGCCTGTAACCACACACGAGGGGGATTTTTGCATTGGGCAATGGCTTGCCCAATCACCTGTGTTGATTTGATCCTGGAATCAATGATTTGCCGTCGGTTTTCAGCCGTGTAGCGACAATTGACCGACCTTCCCACCAGATTGATGACGACATCGGCACCGTCCAGTTCCGAAGCCCACAACCCCAAACTTTCGGCATCCCAGGTAATGACACGCCACGGCGAAGGCTGCCGGGTTCGACTCAAAAGAACAACTTCGTGTCCAGCCTCCTGGAAGGCTCTGGCCAGAATCGTTCCAACCTGTCCGCTTCCGCCTGGAATGACAATTTTCATATGTTGATGATCCTAAACCAGTTCGTTGGAAAGTTGTCCAGCTACTATCTGTCTACATCATTCGTAGTAAATTGAGTTCATTGAGGTTCCATCCACAATTTTCAGAGTTGACCATCACTGACCATCTATCTTGTCTTCATAACTTTCCAGCGTCTTCCAAATACCTGAAAACTGGCCAGCCAGGTCGTTTTCTTCGATCAGAATGTTTGTCAGGAAAATTTTGCCTTTTCCAGTTTTTGGATTAAAACTGAGAAACGCGGTTACTCCTGGATCACCGCCCGAGTGCCCAATGGTTCCGTTGCGTCTGAACTGCCAAAAAATTCCCTGGTTTGGCTCCTTCGGGTCAATATTTTTGGGCAAACCGGTGGCGGCAAATTTTGGGCTTAACATCGTCTGAAAAGATTCCCTGGTCAAAAGCGACGATTTCCCCGCATAGCCTTTGATGATTTCAATCAGATACTGACTCAGATCACGCCCCGAAGTCCTTAACCCACCTTCCGGATAAGTAACCAGCGAATAGGTCGGAACAACTTTTCGGCTGGCTTCATACAACGTGGCGTTGTCCGCTTGCTGGTCATCATACACCCAACCTGAACTGTCCATTCCCAAAGGCTTGAGAATGAAGCGTTGGGTGTAGCTGGCAAATGACATGCCAGTTTTGAGTTCGATCAGATACGCCGCCAGCGTTGCTCCAATATTCGAGTAGTTATATGCCGTACCGGGTTCATTTCGGGCGAAGTTCTCTTTCTGATATAACTTCCCGTTGCTGGTCAGGTACGCAGTCAGAAACTCCTGAATGGTGGAATCAGCTTTTTTCCCTGGCACATACACTTTTTTGTAGGCTGCTTCCCGGTCAACAATGCTGGAAGTATGAGTTGCAAGGTGTTCAATGGTAATGACCTTTCCAGGAAAATGCGGGTTCGATACCTGGAAGGGGAGCAGGTCATTGACGTTGGTCTTCAAGCTAAAATGTCCCTGTTCAATAGCTTTCAAGAGTGCCACACCAATCAAGGTTTTGCTGACCGATCCAACCGGTTGAATAGTTTTGGGGCTGTAGGGAACCTTCTTCTCGACATCGGCAAGCCCAAAGCCTTGCTGGTAGGCAATGCCATTGGCGTCAACAATGGCCACGCAAAACCCAGGGAACTTTGAACCAGCATACAGCCGGTTCAATTCCTGAGTGAGTGCATCCGAAGTGTTTTGAGCCGGTACACTCACCGGAAAAATAGTTATCAGAATCAAAAACACGAACTTCAAACCCGTGCTGCCAGAATATTTCATTGCGTTTTATCCCTGCCTTTTTGCGAGATGATGAGAGATGTCTTC
>DAOQNB010000347.1:0-6490 GCA_035335845.1 Acidobacteriota bacterium
GACAAATGGTCGGACTTCAGCCGTTCCAGCCGGTGCTACCTGTCAGGCTCGACCTGGATTTGGGCCTGGAACTCCTTATTTTAGTTCGGCTTCCGAACAGCTTCAGCAGGCGCTGGTGCAGTTTGACTTTGAAAATGGAGGATCGGCAGCGCTTGAAACGGTTCTCACACAAGCCAGCGAGCACGATAGTTTAACACTGTTTCATCTTCTGAAACGGGTTGCTGCACCTGATCGGGAACGATTTTTCGACCGCCTGGCCACGTTGGTTCCGTTGCCCCAGGGAGTCACACGGGAAGGTATCCTCCGACTGGATCCGACCATGATCCAGCAGTGGGCCCACCGCTTAGAGGAAGTTTCAGTTGCCGGGAATTCAAAACCGCCAGCGGTGGCTCCAGGCTCGATCTACATGACGGGACCAATGGAATATGCCCGGTTTGCCCACACGGCCACGCTCCTCCCCAATGGTAAGGTGCTGGTGGCTGGCGGCCTTGAACTCGAAGGCAATCATCAGGCACTTGATCGGGCCGAAGTCTATGACCCGGCAACGGGCACGTTCACTGAAACCGGACGGATGCTCTCGCCACGGAGTGGTCACAGCGCCACGCTTTTACCGGATGGCACCGTTTTGATTGTTGGTGGCGCCACAACTCAGAATTCAGATGACAGTACACCAACTACCGAAATCTATGACTCTCAAACCCAAACCTTCCGGCGTGCTGGCTCGTTGCACACGGCACGTACTGGCCACACCGCAACCCTGCTCGAAAACGGGAACGTTCTGATTGCTGGCGGCATGGGCCAGAATTCAACTTTTCCCTGGCTGGACAGTGCCGAAGTCTATGACCCACATACCAGTACCTTTACGGAACTGAATCGGATGAATCGCCCACGAGTGGATCATTCGGCTACCCTGCTCACTGATGGACGGGTTTTAGTGGCTGGTGGGTTTTCAGGGTCTGGCACTGACCATCCAATCACTGCCAGTGCCGAAATTTTTGATCCTTCACGTGGTACTTTTCATCTGACCGGCAAGATGAATGCCGAACGGTTTAAGCATTCAGCCGTGTTGTTGCACGATGGGTCAGTTTTTTTCGCGGGTGGGGTTGATGCCCGTCAGGGACGCGGCGTGGTTGCCACGGCTGAACGTTTTGACCCGGTGACTGAACACTTTCAAGTAATCGGTACGCTCAGTGTCCCTCGGTATAAAATCCATCATTCGTCAGTATTACTTTCCAGTGGGAAAGTATTGATTGCTGGAGGAAGCTGGGGCGTAGAGCTTTTTGACCCGGTAACCCACAGTTTCGGCACCGTGGCTGGTCGCATGAATGTCTCGCGGTATTACGCCACGGCTACGCTGCTGCAAAATGGAAGTGTGTTGATTGTCGGTGGGTACAGTTCTATCGCTCACCAGGCGATTTTGGGCAACGCCAGTGCCTGGATTTTTCAAGAGCAGCCAAAGAGCCAAAAAGCAAAGTAAAAAAGAGCTGCCGACAAATTGTGAACGCGTTCACAACTGGTTAAACAACTGGAACGAGATGTTTTAGGTGGTCCTAGAGCCTTTACGTCAAAGCTGAAGTCTGATCTGAGTATCCCCCACTGCTTGTTGCTTGACAGGGAGTGGTTATTTTTTCAGAGGAGGAAGATTATGTCGTCTGTGAAAGAGTGCGGGTTGTTTTTACTGATTGTTTTTGGATTGAGTGGTATTTGGGTTGGAGTACTCGTTCTGCCTGTTTCACAACCCGTTGTCAGGGCAGGTGTTATCACTCAAATGGCTCCGAATTCAACGATTTTGTATCGTGGGAACGTCCATCGGACTGGCGAATATGAGGTGGCCGGTCCACGTGAATTTCATCAGGTAACGTGGCAAACCCGACTTGGTCAGATTGTTCATGCCGGGCCGGTTGTGGCCGATGGCACGTTGTATCTGGCCACTCAAGATGGAAAGTTGCACGCACTTGATCAGGCCACGGGACAGGATCTGTGGGCGGTTCGGCTCAAACCGGCAAGTGAAGTTTTTTCGTCGGTTGCGGTGACAAATGGGGTTGTTCTGATTGGAACTGAGAAGAAACGACTTCTGGCGTTTGATGCCCAGAGTGGCCGGATGCTGTGGAAATTTAAAACCCGAGGGGTTGTCTGGACGGCACCCCTGGTGGTTGAAAATACCGTCTATTTTGTCAGTGATGATGGCACCGCTTATGCCATTGACCTGACCACCCGCCAGGAAGTTTGGAAAGTATCGCTGGGGCATCGGGTGTTGTGGCATCCGGTTTTTGATCAGGGGATGGTCTATGTGTCAGCAGAAAATGTGCTGATGGCGCTAGATGCCGCAACTGGCCAGCTACGATGGAAAGCAGAGCAAAGCACCGAGAACTGGTGGGCACCGCCTTCGCTGGCCAACGGTATGATTTATGCCGGAAATGATGATGGAAACTTCTATGCCCTTGATGGCCAAACCGGAGCGATTCGGTGGAGCACCTCCGGTGGTGCCGGAAACTGGTCTGGACCTGCTATTTCTGAAGGGCTCGTTTTTGTTGGAAACCGAAGCGGCGGCTTTTTTGCCTTTCAGGCAGAAACCGGCGAGCCAGTCTGGCGGTTTCAGGCTGATGACTGGGCAACTGCGGATCCGGTCGTGGCCAACGGTGTGGTCTATTTTGGCACCGGAAACCATGAAAATCGTGAAGGTCAGCGGTATCTGTTTGCGCTGGCAACCCAGTCTGGTCAGGAATTATGGCGATTTAGAGCCGACAGCCGCTTGATGACGGCGCCTGCGGTGGCACCAGGGAAGATCTTTGTTGGTTCGATCAATGGAACCATGTATGCCATTGAATAATTTCACCCAGGGTTCGGTGGTTAGGGTTTCTGAATTTTACGCCCTTCTTTCTTGCAAGCCGTAAACGACCGGTCTCAATTCAACCACCGCGATGCGGCAAAAACCCTGGATCCGATAGTGTGAGCCTGGATAGCCTGCTTTGGTATGGTTTTTGGGGATTGTCTGGTTTACTGTTTTGGAGACAATCCTCACTTTTTGAGTTCCCCCAGAATTTCTGATTCCTTCAGTGGCAGGCTTCAATTCCATGGCAGAAAAACCACTCTGGCATCCCCAGAATCAGGCAGAACGCCTGACCGAATTACTCAGTCAGGATCGAACCGTTAAAGATACGCCTTTACGGCGTGATGTGCGCCTCCTTGGCCGCTTGCTTGGCGATGTGATCAAAGAACAGGTTGGCCAGAAACTGTTTGAAAAAGTCGAAGAACTCCGTCAACTCGCGATTCAGCACCGCGAACGGGTCATCCGTCAGGATACAACTGACACCGAAGCTGACTTGATGGCCCGGTTTGAGGCCCATGTTGCTGGCGTTTCGCTTGAAGATGCCTACCGGTTGACCAAATCGTTTGCCATTTATTTTGAGTTGACCAATCTGGCTGAGACCAATCACCGCAAACGTCGTCGTCGGGCGGCGTTGCTGGCCAGCGGGCGAAGCTCTGAACCTGGAACCTTCCGCGGCACCCTCGAACGCCTCAAAGAACACGGCTACACGCTTGATCAGGTACTTGACCAGCTTCGAAAAATCGAAGCTGTTCCCGTGTTTACCGCCCACCCCACCGAAGTTGCCCGCCGGACGGTGTTGTTTAAACGGCGTCGGATCCTGGCCGAACTCGCAGTCCTGGATCGGCTTCCGCTCACCGAGGTCGAAGCCCTGCGCAGCGAAGCCGCCATTTCAGGCGAAATCACCGCCCTCTGGCAAACCGATCAGATCCAGCGCCGAAATCCGACTGTGCGTGACGAAATCAAAATGGGGCTGGATTATTTCCCTGGATGTTTAATTGAAACAATTCCAGTTGTGTATGCCGAGCTGGCCCAGGCATTGGGTGACGTGTATGAAGTTGACGTCTCACCTTCGGACTTACCAGGGATGGTCCGGTTTGGGTCCTGGATTGGCGGCGACCGGGATGGAAACCCGTTTGTCACGGCAGCCCGCACCGAAGATGCGCTACGGATGGCCCGTGGCGTGATTTTGGAGTATTACATTCGCCAGATCCATGAACTTTTAAAATATTTGAGTTCGTCGGTTGGGCAGGTTGATGCCTCGACAGAGTTGACTTCGGCAGTGGCGGCGTATCGTGAACGATTTAAACAGGTTAATCCGGCCAACCCGGCTCGTTCGTCGCACGAACTCTACCGGTGTTTTCTTGATTTTGTGCTCCATCGGCTGGACGCAACGCGCACCACACCGACTCATATTGATGCGTATGCTGACACCAGCGAATTTCGCGAGGATCTGCAGCTTTTGCGGCGCAGCCTGGCCGCCAATCGTGGCGAGCGAATCGCCCGACTGGAACTGGAGCCGCTGCTCAGGCAGGTTCAAACCTTTGGGTTTCACCTGGTGACGCTGGATATCCGTCAGCACGGGCGGGTCCATTCAACCGCGGTCAAAGAACTTTCCCAGGGGAATCAGTTCTATCTTGAAGCGTCCACCGCGCTACCGGCCCCATCGGCAACAACGCTAGAGCTTCTGGAAACGCTCCGCACGATTGCCCGTCTCAAATCCAGTTATCCTTCGGAAACCATGGAACGCTATATCATCAGCGGTTCTGAGTCGGAGGCTGATATTTTAAATTGCCGGTGGCTCTGCGAACTGGGAGGCATTCGAACCGGTGGTAATCCAGCGCGGGGCGACCAGGGATTGATGCCGGTTCCACTGTTTGAATCAATTGAGGACTTGCGCAACAGCCCGCGAATCTGCCGGGCGCTCTGGACGTCTCCGGCCTATCAGTCGTTGCTCAACGCCTGGGGACGCGAACAGGAAGTCATGCTCGGCTATTCTGATTCAAACAAAGACGGCGGCATGATGACCAGTTCCTGGGAACTCTATAAAGCCCATCGTGAATTGCATCGGGTGGCTGGTGAAACCGGCGTCAAGCTCCGGTTGTTTCACGGACGCGGCGGCACGGTGGGGCGCGGCGGCGGTCCAACGCATCGGGCGATTATTTCACAGCCGGTCGGTGCCTTTACCGGACACATCAAAATTACTGAACAGGGTGAAGTTCTCAACTGGAAATATTCGGATCCAATCCTGGCCGAACGGAACCTGGAATTGATGATTGCCGCTTCGTTAGAAGCCCTGACCCGAACCGGAACCCCCAGCACACCACCGGGCCCTGAAATTGAGGCGGCAATGGATACTATGTCGGGGCTGGCGTTTGAGTTTTACCGAACCCACATTGTCGAAAATCCTGATATTTTGACCTACTTTGAAGAAGCCACCCCGGTGAGCGAATTACAACACGCACGGATTGGCTCGCGCCCGGCACGCCGAAGCGAACGGCGCGGCTTACAGGATTTGCGAGCCATTCCCTGGGTTTTTGGCTGGATGCAAAGCCGCCATGTTGTGCCCGGCTGGTTTGGGGTTGGAACGGCGCTTGAACAGTTTGCTCGCTCACAACCAGAGAATCTGACCTTGTTGCGCCAGATGATGCAGGATTTTGTGTTGTTTACCGATATGATCCGCAACGTAGAAATGAGCCTGGCCAAAGCCGATTTAAACATTGCCCGCCGGTATGCCGCACTGGTTTCAAACCGTGACATCCGGGAACGGGTTTTTTCGTTGATCGAAACCGAATTTCACCGCACACGCCAGATGGTGCTCGACATCACTGAGCAAAGCCGGTTGCTCGAAGCAAACCCGGTTCTGGCTCGTTCGATCCAGTTGCGTAATCCGTATGTTGACCCGATGAGTTTTCTCCAAATTGAACTCCTGCGCCGCAAACGGGCTGGTGAGGCAAGCGAAGAACTAAACTATGCCCTGGCAACCACCATCAATGGAATTGCCGCCGGGTTGAGAAACACAGGTTGACAAGGATCAAAGACCAGCCGGGATTGATGATCGTGAAAGTACCCTTTCAATCTGTGTCTTCTTCGCATTCTAAGAAATAGTCATACACATCGAATCTCAGATCCTGTTGGGCAAGTTCTTGAAAGAAAGAGGCATTCTTCGGAGTAATTGGGTAGCAATCGTACATCGGATTTTCACTGGATTCACCAAACAAAGTCTGGAGTTCCTCAACCGGAATTTCACGAAGTTCAAGCTGCCCCTTGAAATCTTCACCTTGTTTGTCATACCACCTGATCAACCGGATTATTTTGTGCATCGTTGCCTCGGTTTTATGGCTCAATTTCCGTTTAGGATTTGCTGGTTTGGTTCTCTGGCAGTTGGATCAAACTTACCAAGTAGGAGCCACACTTGTTATATTTTTCAAAAGTGAGATGCTCCATATCGCTGGCCCGAATGTGATCAAAAATGGAAAGTTCTTGTTTCATCGGTGGTTTTTCTCATTCGTACTGGGAAAGGCCAAAAAATCAAACCCGCAAGAATTGTCTCCTGCGGGTTTGGGTAAATGGGTCAGGTTGTCAAACCGGGCTGATTTGTCATTACCGATCTGTGTCGGAGTTTTCAAGACCGTCCTGTGGGATCAACTCAGGGGTGATTTC
>DAOQNB010000348.1:0-6484 GCA_035335845.1 Acidobacteriota bacterium
CACCGGTCTCAATTCAGCCACCGCTACGCGGCGAAGAAATGTCAACAGAACCTAGACACCTGACTGGAATTATTTCGCATTCGCGCTGATCAGCAATTGCGCGGTTTGCGAATGACCGAACGACCGGGCATATCCAAGCGCTGTCTGGCCATTATTGTCAGCGACATTGACCTGGGCCCGGGCAGTTAACAGTGCCCGAACTGTATTTGAATGCCCACCCATTGAAGCAAACATTAACGCGGTCCGGCCCTGGTTATCCTGGGCGTTGACATCGGCATTGCGTTTCACCAGCGCGCCAACCGTAGCATCATGTCCACCCCGCGCCGCATACATGGTGGCGGTCATTCCGTTCGCATCCTTGAGATTTGGGTCAGCTCCCTGGATCAAAAGTTCTTTGACCGTGTCGTTGTGGCCGTTTTCCGCCGCCAGGGTAATGGCTGGGCGGTCGTTTTCATCAATGCTGTTTGGGTCGGCACCGGCTCGAACTAAGGCGGCAACCGAGGCATTGTGTCCACCTCTGGCGGCTTCCAACAAAGCACGCGAGTTGCCACCAGAAGCTGGATTCGTTGAACGGGTTGGCGGAGGCTGGCTCGTTGACGGATTGGTCCGAACTGGAGGCGTCGAGCGTGAAGGCGGATTTGAGGTTGATCTGGACGGGTTTCCTGAAGTGGTTCTTGGAGGTGGTGACGAACTGGCCACGGTGCGCCGTTTGGACCGGGCATCCTCGGCCAGCGGTTCATACGTGCTTCTGAGGTCCGGCTCCAATTCATAACATCTGGCCAGATCGTCCTGCGCATCACGATCCCGATTCAGCATCAGGTTGGCCACGCCACGGTTTCCATAGAGTTCGGCAAAGCTTTTCTCACGTCGGATGGCTTCGGAAAAATCGCTCACGGCCAGCTCATAATCCGCCAGTTCAAATCTGGCCAGCCCGCGCACGTTGTAGGCATCCACCGATTCCGGCAACAACCGGATGGCATCGGTACAATCATCAATTGATTTCTGATACTGGCTGAGTTCATAGTTGATTTTGCCGCGCCGATAAAAGGCTTTCCCCTGCAAATCCGGGTCATTTGAACCATACCGAATTGCCTGGTCAAAATCATCCAACGCCGGCTGTGTGCGCTTTAATGTGGTTAAGACTCGCCCCCGGTTGTAATACCCTTGCGCATTCCGACTGTCGAGCCGGACAACTTCGTCAAAGTCCTTGAGCGCCGCCTCCCAGTCATTGAGCCGGCCATATGACTGACCGCGCGCCAGATAGACGTCAACGGTCCGGTAATTACGGTCGATTGCCTCAGAAAACTGGTCTATTGCTTCGCGGTGTTTGTCCTGTTTTGCCAGATCCTTTCCATTGAGAAATGCCTGTTCGCCACGGCTCACGCGTGGCGTGCGATCTTCCTCGCGGGTAGGCTCAGGCCGCTCTTCCCGAACTGGCGGCGGGGTGGTTTCAGCCGTTTTGGTCTCACCATCTAATCCATTTGGACGAAAAGCCAAAATTGATTTTTCGTAACTTTCCTTGAGCGCCGGATTGAGCGTGTAACACCGGTCAAATGCCTGTCTGGCTTCATCATCCCGTTTTAACCCAAGCAGCGCCAATCCTTTATTCCCATATGCCCGGGCGTTGTTTTCATTGAGCCGGATGGCGGCATCACAATCAGCGAGGGCTTCGGTGTACTTTAACTGGCGGATATAACAAACGCTGCGACCGGTGAAGGCAGAAACATCCTTTGGATTGAGCTTGATCGCCTGGGTGAAATCGGCTACGGCTTTATCATTCTGGCTCAGATTGCTGCGCGCATATCCCCGGTAAGCATAGGCAGCACTCAGGTTCGGGTTGATCTTTAACGCCGCGTCAAAGTCCAGGATAGCCTGCTCATACTTGCCCAGGTTGTTATATGAAAATCCACGGTAGACCAGCGCGGAGGCTTCTTTTGGATTCCGCTTCAGGGTTTCATCAAAGTCTTTAATCGCCAGTTCGTCTTTCCCAAGCGCGTTGTAGGCCACGCCCCGGCTGAAATATACCTGAACCAGTTTCGGATCCAGCTTCTGGGCCTGGTCATAGTCTTTGATCGCCAGGTCATATTTTCCCTGATCATCATAGGTAAACCCACGATTATAAAAGGCCAGCGCGTACGCCGGTTTGAGTTTGATGGCTTCGTCAAAATCCTTAATCGCGGGCTCAAATTGCGACAGGTTGCGATAGGCCCAGCCACGCCAGTTATAGGCTTCAGCAAAGCGCGGGCTTAACTCAATCGCCCGGCTGTATTTCTGGATCGCTTCTTCATTTTTACCAGCACTCAACAAACTATTGCCCAAATCATATTCAGCGACCGCTTCGTCGGTTTGTGCTGTTATCACTGACTGCCAGCCAACGAGAAGGAAAAAACACATCGCCAAAGTAAGCTTCCATTGCGCCATGACAAGCAACTCCCCAAACAAGACGAATTATGAGTTTAGAAGGATGAGCTATGAGCAAAGAATGTGGGCTTCTACTCATATCCCAAACTGATGAGTGTGGACAATTGATTTTGATGAAGATTCGAAGAATTTTGTGCCAACTCTGGAGTTCGTTGTTTGGTGGGAGCGTTGAGTTGTCCAGGAATGATGGGTAAAAAGACAGTTACTCGGGTTAAAAGTGCAATTCTGGATTTACATTCAGACTACAATGACAGTGAATATCCAGATCGCCTGATTCCACCTGGATTGTGGTGTGTTCGATTCCAAACCGGTCGTGGAGCTGGCGGGCAATTTCAGCCAGCAGGACATCGTTGCACGCCGTTCGATCCATAACCAGATGCGCGGTCAATGCAATTTCAGTGGTGCTCATGGCCCAGATGTGCAGATCGTGAACTTCCCGACAGGTCGGCAGATTCAGCAGATAGGCTCGCACTTCAACAATGTTTATCGTGCCGGGAACTGCATCCAGCGCCAGATTTAACGAGTCACGCAATAACCCGATGGTACTGACCAAAATAACAACGGAAATGACCAGGCTGACCACTGGATCCAGCCAGTACCAGTTGGTTTTCCAAATCACTAGCCCTGAGAGAACGACACCGAGTGAAACCACCGCATCGGCGGCCATGTGGATAAACGCTCCACGCAAGTTGAGGTCATTTTTTTGCCCGGTGGCAAAAAACAGCGCAGTCGTGGTATTGATTACAATTCCAAGGGCAGCGACCCCGATTACAATGCCTTCGTGAATGGCCTGTGGAGATTTCAGCCGACTCAGAGCCTCCCAGACAATAGCGCCAACCGTCACAATTAACAGCAAGGCATTGAAAAACGCGGCTAGAATCGTAGACCGTCGAAAGCCATAAGTGTGATTGACAGTCGGCTTTTGTCGTGCCAGCCAGATTCCAGCCCAGGCAAGCAGTAACCCGGCAACGTCCGTCAGATTGTGTCCCGCATCAGCCACCAACGCCAGCGAGCCTGACCAAAAGCCAAAGAGAAACTCAACCATCACAAACAAGACATTGAGACTCAACCCAATGGCAAAGGCTCGGCCAGAGGCAGGCATAGATGAATGGTGGTGATGGTGCTCATGTGCCATGAAAAAACCGGCTTCTCCTGAATCAAAATTTTTGATCAACCCAAACCTGAATATTTCTCACTTTGATCGGTACCGTCCAGCACTTTCAACCATCACTGCCTGATTTTCACCTTGATCACTCCATTTTTTTCGAAGACGGCGCAGAAACTCCGGGTCAAATGTAGCCTTGCTGTTACAAAGTGTTCGATTTCTGTTACATGTTGAACCTGATTGCACTGTAATAATGGGAAACCCTCTGCTTTGTTTGGTTTCCAGGAATATTCCAGAGGAAATAGTTGAAGCCAGCCAAACCTTTTCGATTATTTCCTTTAAGTAGGTTATATGGAACGTTTTACCAACATTGAACAAATCAGAATTCTCAACTTTTCGAGCATGGGTTAGCAGGAATAGTGTCGGGGTTATCCTGGCTAGAAAAAGCTTACCAGGAATAGTGTCGGGGTTATCCTGGCCAGGGAAACCCCTTGGGCTGAAACCGGTTGGTAAAGTCAAACCGTTTTGGTCCAGGAATTTCAATGAAGAATGAGGAATTGAGAATGAAGAATGAGGAATTGAGAATGAAGAATGAGGAATTGAGAATGAGGAATGAAGAATGAAGAATGAAGAATGAAGAATGAAGAATGAAGAATTGAGAATGTTTCATCCCTCATCCTTCATCCCTCATCCCTTCGATTGCTCTGAGCTTGCGAGTCTTCAGCCTTACTCGTGATCTTCAGCCCGGCACAGACCGACGACTTCGTGGAATCGGTCGTGGAGGGCGGTCAAATCCTTTTTGATTTCTTCATCACTGGCATTTTTAGCGATTTTGTCAGAAAGGGCTTTGGTTTCCACAACCAGTTTTTTCAGGGTTTCTTTGATGCTGGCTTTATCAAAGTCCTTGGGAGGTGTTGAATCAGCCCATTCTTTGGCTTTTTGGGCCATTTCACTCGCTCGGGCGCGAATGGGCTTATAGTCGCCTTCCTCCATGGGATGGAAGGTGTTTGACATAACACTGTGAAAGGCTTTGAGTTCTTTCCAATCACCGGGTTTTTGCGCCGAAACTGCCGGTTTGGCTGGTTTCCCAGCCGCATCCACTGATACAACCTCTGCGAAATGAACGTATCCAAGACCTGTGGCCAATGTCAGGGCCATTCCGGTCAAGCTTAACCAACTCCAAAATCCTTTTTTATTCATGGGGAAGAAGTTCCTTTACTGCGAATTTTTCAAGAAATAAGGGGCAAAGTGTTCGCGATGATCAATCACGAAACTAAAGTGAGAAAAAGAATGCACACAATAGTGGAATCACCGATTTTGATCAACCGGGTGTTTTTTTCAGGCACTGTCCGGATGCTGCTGGCCGTAACCTGGATGCTTTTCCTGGCAGGCCAATCTGTCCAGGCAGGACCCAAACTCCCGTCTCCAAATGACCTGCTCAAACGCTACACCAAAGCCAGTGGTGGCGACAAACTCCTCAAACCACTCCGCCAGACCAGTTACCAGGGAACAGCGCTCACGGCAGATGGGCAAAAAGGCACATTTTCCCTTGATCTAGAAGCCCCCAACCGTCGCCGGTTTGAACTCAATTTTGATGCTGACAACCGGTTGGAACTTGCAACGGGAACATCGGTCTGGATGCGCTCGACTCGTGGCGGAGACACCACATTGATTGACGAAGCCGCCCGCCAACTCAAAGCTGAAGTCACGGTTTTGGCCAATCGGCGGTTTGATTACAAAGCCCAGGCATTTTCAGCCCGGGCAATTGCTCCATTCCAGGCAGAAGGTCAGACCTGGCCGGGTATCGAGTTTATTTCCCGTCAGCGGGCTCAGGTGCGGGCCTATTTTGATGGTCAAACTGGTTTATTGCGGCGACTTGAAAGCGGTGAGGGCGCCACCCGGCGGCAGATGGATCTTTCAGAATATCACCTTGTGGATGGAATCCAGGAACCATCGGTGATCGTGCTCCGGGAAGGGGACGCCGTAACCAGATTGCAGATTGAAACAGTGCGCCACAATACCGGACTTTCAGCGAGTCATTTCAATATTCCAAAAGCCGCCGATGACCTCGATCTGCAAACACTGTTTCTTCAAGTTGATCAAAACCAGACCGCGATTGATGATCGGGTTACCAATTACACCTATTTACTCACTGAAACCCGCCGCGACCTTGAAAAAAACGGCCAGGTGAAAGAAACCACCGTCAAAGTGTATGAAGTGTACCCGCTACCTGGTCGAGAGCGGGTCCGTAAACTGGTAAGTGTCAACAACAAACCACTCTCAGCCAAAGACGCCGAGGAAGAACAAAAACGTGTGGCCGAATTTATCCGCGACAATGAAAAACGGCAGGAAAAAAAGAGAACCGGGAAATCCGAAGCCAACGACGATGCCAGGAAGCGATCACTGGGGATTTCAAATTTTCTGAAGGTATGTGAGTTTATTAATCCCCGGCGCGAGTCCCTGCGCGGTCGAACCGTCGTGGTGTGCGATTTCAGGCCACGCAAAGGGTACAAACCCACCAATGATACTGAAAAAATTGTGGCCAAACTGGCCGGAACCGTCTGGATTGATGAAGCAGACAAGGTTGTGAACCGGCTGGAAGGCCGCTTTGATGATGATTTTAAAGTCGCGGGTGGGCTGCTTGCTTCTCTGAAAAAGGGTGCCGCCTTTACCTTTGACCAGACCCGGACTGAAGAAGGGGTCTGGCTTCCGCTTCGAGAAGATTTCAACGCCGGAATCAAGCTTTTCCTGTTTGCTGGATTGAATGTCAGCGTTGAGAACCGATACAGTGATTACAAGCGCTTTTCAGTTACCACGAAAATTGACGGGGAGGAAACACCGTGAATCGGGTTCCGGGGTCGGGTTCCGAGGTCGGGTAAACAAGAAAGGGACGAAAGGGACGAAAAGAACCAAAAGGACCAAAGTTCGAAACCCTGAACCCTGAACCCTGAACCCTGA
>DAOQNB010000349.1:0-6462 GCA_035335845.1 Acidobacteriota bacterium
GGCAGCCAGCTTTGGCTACCTCTTAAAAAATCAGGGCTGAAGGCTTGGGGCTGAAGAAATCGGGCTCAGGGCTTGGGGCTGAAAACTTCGGGCCTGGGGCTGAAGACGTCGGGCTGAGGGCTGACGAATTCGTTTTATTTCGTTCTTTTGCGCCAGGTTCAATATCCTTAGTTCCAAGCCTGCGAGTCTTCAGCCCAAGTTCTTCAGCCCAATGTCTTCCGGCCTGAACTAAACCCGTTTTTCCCCGCCGGCTGCCTGGTCGAGCAGTTCGGCAATGTCAAACACTTTGACCTGGGTGTTTTCGTGGGCTTTGACACCATCGGTGAGCATTGTCATACAGAATGGACAGGCCGAAGCGACCACGTTCGGGTTGGTTTCAAGTGCCTGTTTGGCTCGCTCGACGTTGACGCGGGTTCCGACATTTTCTTCCATAAACATCCGGGCACCGCCCGCACCGCAACACATCCCTTTATCACGGGAGCGGTCCATTTCAACCAGCTTCATCCCTCCAATTTGAACCAGGGTCTGGCGTGGGGCTTCATACACATCGTTGGAGCGGCCCAAATAGCACGAATCGTGATAGACGGCGGTGGCTTCGATCTTTTGGGTCAATGTGATCCGGCCAGATTTAACCAGTTCGGAAAGATACTGGCTGTGGTGCATGACTTCATAGTTGCCGCCAAAGTCCGGATACTCATTCTTGATAGTGTTAAAGCAGTGCGGACAGGACGTCAGGACTTTTTTCACGCCGTACCCATTCATGGTTTCGACGTTTTCCTGAATCAGCGATTGGGCCAGATATTCGTTTCCGGCGCGACGGGCCGGGTCACCGGTACATTTTTCTTCCTTGCCCAGAATGGCAAATTTGATATTGGCTTTTTGGAGCAGTCGGGCTACGGATTGGACCACCTTGCGATAGCGGTCGTCATAGGACCCGGCGCAGCCAATCCAAAACAAGACCTCGATATCTTCGTTCTGAGCCTGGGCCATGGTTTTGATGTTCATCCCTTCAGACCAGTCAGCGCGAGCGGCGTGACTAAACGCCCAGGGAGAATATTTATTTTCAAGGTTGGTAAACAACGTTTGCAGTTCCCCTGGAAAGTCGGCTTCGTTCATCACCAGGTTCCGGCGCATATCGAGAATGGTCGGAACGTGCTCGATGTTGACCGGACATTCCTGCATACAGGCCTGGCAGGTTGTACAGGACCAGAGTTCTTCGGGAGTGATAAATTTTTCGCTGATGAGTTTTTCAGCCAGGATGTCTTTGGCCGAATGTCCATTTTTGGAATCACCATTCCCATTTTCAGCCGCCCCATGAGCGCCAGCTTTCTTGAGTTCAATCAGGACTTCGCCCTTTTCCATCAACCGGTCGCGAATATCCATCATGATTTTGCGTGGGGAAAGCGGCTTGCCGGTCAGATTGGCTGGGCAGACTGAGGTACAGCGTCCGCATTCGGTACAGGTCAGGCTGTCAAAAAGCTGTTTCCAGGTGAAGTGTTCGATGTCAGAAGCACCAAAGACTGGTTCCTCTTCAGCTTCCATGGCTTCAAAGTCCATTTTCTTCAACGCGCCACGGGATTTGAGCGAGGTGAAGAACACATTGGGCACTGAGGTCAGGACGTGGAGGTGTTTGGAGAAGGGAAGGTAGTTCAAAAAGCCAAAAACCGTGAAAATATGCACCCACCACGACACCTCAAACAGGATGTGGGTGGTGCTGGTTGACAATTTCGGCTCAATCACTTTGGCCAGTTGTTGTGAAACGGTGCGGCCAGAGATATCGCGGGTGATGCGTTTTTCTTCTGTTGGCGCAAACGAGTTGGCCAGAAACATCGAGACCATCAAGGTAATGATCATCAGGAGCACGATGGTGGCATCCATCCGGCTATCCGGTTTCATTTCAACGCCACTAAATCGTTTGGGGGGACTGACATAGCGTCGAGCAAGCAACAAAACGGCGGCTGTCAGAACACAGGCGCCAAACCCTTCCTGGAGCAATGTCAGCACATAAAAGATGTCATTACCCAAAACCAGCCGATAGGAAAACCGACTATAAAATCCTTCAAGGATGGCTTCGATGGTGCCGATGGTCAGAACCATAAAGCCCCAGAAAATCAACAAGTGCAAAAAACCGGCCAGCGGGTCACGCAAAATCTTTTGCTGGGCGATGGCGACGCTGAGCATATTTTTCAAGCGTTCGCCGGTGTTATCGAGGCGATTGCCCGGTTCGGACTTGCCAAGTTTCAGAATCTCAAGGATTTTGCGACTGTTGAAGAGAAACAAACTGATCGAAGCGAGAAAAACAGCAATGAAAATGAAGTTTCCTGCAGTCATGCGGGGTACTCCGTCCCTTCTCGAATTGGATTGGATTTTGTAGGTTCCAGGGTAGCTGAATGATGGTTCATTCATCCTACTATAAACCATCATTGCTCTTCCAGGGGCAGTATTTGATTTTTTTCCGGAATTGAAACTGTCGGAGAGTTTTTGAAACGCGGCGCCACTATACATCAGCCCGCATCGGTTGTCATACGAATTATGAAGTGTGAATTATGCGGTATGGATTGCGAAACTCTTTGCCTTCAAAAGAGTTAAGCCATATTTTCAGTCAGAGAATATCTGGAAAAACACTGCCGGTTTGGTGCAATATCGGTCTCGTTATCCAGTTTTCCACTGGCTGCCAGGGCAAACCCGGATTCGACTTGCCAGAAGCGCTTGTCACCCTGTACTTTAGCTTTTCTAAGTCAGTAGAACGTGAGTCAGTGGTCAGCAGTCAAATCCAGGCCTTCAAGAAAACCGCCTGTTTTCAAAAAGACAATCCATAAATAACACAAATAGAACCACATCCGTTTGAAGCCAAACCTAAAACCCTAACATTTGACTACTGACTGCTCACTTATCAAAACATTTTTTCTTTTTTCAGGAGGATTTCTATGTTTCGTGGCGTCAAAACGCTCGTGACAGCCTTTGGCCTGAGCCTGGCTGTTGTTTTGAGCACAGGAACTGCACTGGCGCAAAAACAGCGTCCAATGGAGTTTGGCGATATGTTGCGCCTCAAGCGCGTTGGCAGCCCAACCCTGTCACCCGACGGGAAGTGGCTGGCGTTTTCGGTTTCGGCGATTGACCGCAAATCCCAAAGTTCAAATTCGGATATCTGGATTATGCCAGCGGCTGGCGGTCCGGCACGTCAACTGACCATGTTTGAAAAGGCTGACAGTGAACCCTGCTGGTCACCTGATAGTCAATCTATTGCGTTTGTTTCAACCCGTGGCGGTTCATCCCAAATCTGGATGCTCAGCCTGCAGGGCGGCGAACCGCGCAAAGTAACCGATTTCTTCACCGATGTTTCCGGGCTCATCTGGTCACCAGATGGAAAATCAATGGCCTTCACGGCTGAGATTTATCCGGATTGTCCGCTCAATGATGCCGAATGCAATAAGAAGAAATATGAAGAGGCGGAAGAAAACAAAGTCAAAGCCAAAACCGCCACGCAGTTGCTCTATCGGCACTGGACAAGCTGGAAAGAAGGCCGCCGCTCCCACATTTTCGTGGTTTCGGCTGATTCCGGTCAGGTCAAGGATGTCACACCGGGCGATTTTGATTCACCACCGTTTAGCATCGGCGGGGCTGACTATGCTTTTTCAGCCGATGGCAAAGAACTCGCTTTTGCCCGCAACACCGATGGCCGTGAAGAGGCCTGGAGCACGAACAACGACATCTTCGTGGTGCCAGTCACTGGCGGTGAACCAAAGCGCGTCTCAACCAGCAAAGGTTCAGACATTAATCCACGTTACTCGCCGGATGGAAAATACCTTGCCTGGCTGTCACAGGCGACGCCCAAGTTTGAAGCCGACAAACGCAATCTGGTGCTCTATGACCGAACCACCAAACAGGCGCGAATGCTGACCGAGACGCTTGACCTTTCGGTTGATGAAATCAACTGGTCGCCGGATAGTTCAAAAATCTACTTTGGCTGTGAAGAAAAAGGCCAGGGCCCGATTTATGTAGTGTCGGTGAAGGGCAATGACGCCAAACCAGTGTTTTCCAAGGGCTCAAACCACGAGTTCAACATTTCGAATGATGGGAAAACGATCTATTTCACCCACAACACGCTGACCAGCCCGTCAGAAATCTACAGCCTGAGTGCCGATGGCAGCGGCCAGCCAAAGAAACTGACCAGCTTTAATGACGAAGCCCTGGCTGAAATTGACTTCGGCAAGGTCGAAGAACTCTGGTCGGAAGGTGACGGCGGCGCGAAAGTCCATTCCTGGGTGGTCAAACCACCGAAGTTTAAGGAAGGAAAGAAATATCCGACGATTTTCCTGATTCACGGCGGACCACAAGGCGCCTGGAACAATGGCTGGAGCTACCGCTGGAATCCACAATTGTTTGCCGCGCCCGGTTATGTTGTGGTTGCGATCAACCCACGTGGCTCAACCGGTTACGGCCAGCAATTCACCAATGAAATCAGCAAGGATTGGGGCGGTAAAGTTGTTACCGACATTATGAATGCGGTGGATTATTCCATCAAACAAGGCTATGTTGACCCAGATCGGATGGGCGCGGCTGGCGGAAGCTACGGCGGCTATATGGTTAACTGGCTGCTGGGCCATTCAAACCGGTTCAAAGCGCTGGTGTCTCACGCTGGCGTCTACAATCTTGAAAGCATGTATGGCGTGACCGAAGAACTCTGGTTTGCCGAATGGGAATTTAACGGCAATCCGTGGGACAACCCGGAACTGTTTGAAAAATGGTCACCGCACAAATCAGCCAAAAACTTTAAAACGCCGACGCTGGTCATCCACGGTGAACTTGATTATCGCGTGCCGATTGACCAGGGACTGCAGTTGTTTACCGCGCTGCAACGCCAGGGGGTTCCTTCAAAGCTGGTCGTCTATCCAGATGAAGGCCACTGGATTTTAAAACCAGCCAACAGCCGGTTCTGGTACAAAAACGTTCACGAATGGTTTGCAACCTACCTGAAACCGTAACCAACATCGAGGAGCAAGTTTCAAACTGAAATTTGCTCCTCACTTCCTTTTTGGAATGTCTGAATTTGGAAAGGAAAAAGGATGTCAAATTTTCAGCCGCAACACGTTCCAATTGCTTTTTCCAATCTTTGGAGAAAGGCACAGATTCAAATTCCTATATCAAACAATATATTTATTTTAAGCCTTGTTTTTTGTCTAACGGTTGGATGTGTTCACAATGTATTTGGGCAAACTCCGCCAGCCAGTAGTACCAATTCAAAAGGACAACCGGGTATGTCGGATTCGGATGAAGCCAGTCAAAAGGCGACCAAACTGGTCGAAGACGCCAAACAGATCCTCCAGGAACGGACGCGACCCAATTTAGAACGGGCCGTCACGTTGTTTCAAGATGCGCTCAAGCTCTGGCAAACCGCCAAAAATCGGGCTGAAGAGGCCCGAACACTCAATGAAATCGGGTTGCTCTTTGACGAGTTGGGGAAAAAGTCTGAAGCTCTGGAGATGTATGAGCAGGCGCTCACCATCTGGCGTGAAACAGCCGATGACCAGGGGCAGGCCGAAGTTTTGGCCAACTCAGGTAAAGTGCTGGATGATATCGGTCAGAAACAAAAGGCGATTGAGAACTATGAATCAGCGTTGCCCCTTTTTCGCAAAGTTGGGGATAAAACTGGCGAAGCCATCACCATCAACAATTTAGGGAAGGTCTATAACAATCTGGGCGAAAAAGTAAAAGCCCTGGAGTATTACACCCAGGCACTTGAAGCCCTGCAACAGCTTGGTGAATTGCAAACCGTGGCTGCCGTCAGCATCAATCTGGGTGTGATGTATCGCTCAGTTGGTGAATTTCAAAAATCGCTCGAATCCTATAACCGGGCACTGGCGATTCTGGAAAATACCAAAGGGTCGCGCCCCAAAGCCTTTGCCCTTGACGCGAAAGGCTATCTCTTTGATGCACTTGGAGATAAACAAAAAGCCTTCGAGTATTACGAAGATGCGCTTGGGATGTGGAAGGCAATTGGCAACAAGCAAGGCGAAGGTGTGACACTGGCACATATTGGAAATTACTATGCCAGCCAGGGATTTACGGCCCAGGCACTCGATTACTACAAACAAGCACTGGCTTTGAGTGAGGGCGCCAAAGATCGCAAGTGGATTATGTTTGTCCTGAATTTTATTGGGCAAACGCTCTTAAGAGAGCAAAAAGCCCAGGAAGCGGTCTCCTATCACGAACAGGCACTTGGGATTGCGCGTGAAGTTCGTGATGTAAATCTACAGGCATTTTCGCTCAACCGGCTTGGAATTGCCTTGCTTGCCCAGGGAAATCTGGAAAAAGCGGTTGAATCATTCCAAACGGCGCTTGAACTCAGTCAACAAGTGAATGACCGGGTAGAGCAATCTGATTCGCTTTATGGAATGGCCAAAGTCAATGTTCAACAGGGAAAATTAGTGGATGCTCGCACACGACTGGAGCAGGTCATTT
>DAOQNB010000350.1:0-6460 GCA_035335845.1 Acidobacteriota bacterium
AGAACCAAGAACCAAGAACCAAGAACCAAGAACCAAGAACCAAGAACCAAGAACGAACTACCAGGTACGAAGCACCAGGCACGTTCTTAATGGGTTACCAGCGCGCCACCAGGTTCTTCGACTGGGACGGGCCGGAATTGGATTTCGCCATCTTCGAGCAAAACTGAAATGTGAGTTCCAGTTTCAAACCTGCCTTGAATCACTGATTCAGACAATGGGTCTTCGATATAGCGCTGAATTGCCCGACGTAAGGGACGAGCACCATAGGAGCGTTCGGAGGCGGTTCGGGTGACAATCCATTTGGCGGCTTCGGAGGCCAGTGACAGGCTCAAATGTCGTCGCACCATGGTGTGGTTCAGTTGATTGACCAGCAGGTGCACAATTTGTTCCAGATCGTCTTCCGACAGCGGTTCAAAGATGATGATTTCGTCCAACCGGTTGATGAATTCGGGATTAAAGGTGTGCCGGACTTCGCTCATCACGGCATCTTCAATTCGGGTTTGCTGGGCACCGGCTGAGGGCTGGAAGCCCAAACTGCCGCGTTTTTGGATGAAACGGGCGCCGATGTTTGAGGTCATGATGATAATGACGTTTTTAAAGTCAATCGTGTTGCCCAGGCTGTCAGATAATTGCCCATCTTCAAAAACCTGGAGCAGGATGTTGAAAATGTCGGGATGGGCTTTCTCAATTTCGTCAAAGAGCAGCACTGAATAAGGATTGCGTTTGACGCGTTCGGTGAGCTGACCGCCTTCTTCGTGGCCGACGTAGCCTGGAGGCGAGCCAATCAGCTTTGACACGGAATGTTTTTCCATAAATTCCGACATATCAAAGCGAATCATGGCGCGTTCGCTCCCAAACAAAAATTCAGCCAGTGAACGGGCAACTTCCGTTTTTCCAACCCCCGTGGGCCCCAGGAACAGGAAGCTTCCAACCGGGCGATTCGGGTTTTTTAAGCCGGCACGTGACCGCCGAATGGCGCGTGAAAGGGCAGAAATGGCCTGATCCTGACTGACAATGCGTTTGTGTAATTCACCTTCGAGCCGCATCAGTTTTTCCATCTCTTCTTCTTTGATGGAATTCATCGGGATACCGGTCCAGCGTGAAATCACACTCTCGATATCTTCTTTATCAACCATGGCCACACTTTGATCCCACATTTTCAACTCAGCATCAAGGTTGGCGGTGGCATTTGGACCAGGGCCTGGGCGGCGTGATGTCCGCGAATTGACCAGATGTGAAACCCGAAGTTTCACCTGGGATCCAGCTTCGTCAATGATATCAATGGCTTTATCGGGGAGGAACCGGTCAGGAATATAGCGGTTTGATTGAAAGACCGCCGTTTCGATAGCGTCCTGGGTGTAGGTAACGTGGTGAAACTCTTCGTACTTTTCTTTGATGCCTTCCAGAATCCGAATTGCTTCATCTTCGGAGGGTGCTGGAACTTTGACGGCTTGAAAGCGGCGTTCGAGTGAACGGTCTTTCTCAATAGATTTGCGAAATTCAGCAGGTGTGGTGGCCCCAATGCACTGAATTTCCCCACGAGAAAGCGCTGGTTTTAAGATATTGGCGGCATCAAGCGACCCTTCTGCCGACCCGGCACCAACCAGCGTGTGCAACTCATCAATAAAAATGATGTACTGCGGGTTTTCGACCAGCTCCCGCATAATCGTTTTCAGTCGTTCTTCAAACTGTCCGCGATATTTGGTGCCGGCCACGACCAGGCTTAAATCCAGGGCCAGAATTTGTTTGTCAGCCAGAAAGTGCGGTACTTCGCCGCTGACAATGCGCTGGGCCAGTCCTTCAACAATCGCTGTTTTCCCAACCCCTGGTTCGCCAATCAGAACCGGGTTGTTTTTGGTGCGACGGCACAAAATCTGAATCACCCGTTCGACTTCATTGGTGCGACCAATGAGCGGGTCCAGATTTCCCTGGCGGGCAGATTCGGTCAAATCCCGGCTGAATTCAGCCAGATGAGGTGTTTCTTTCTTTTGGGTGGCGTGTCGGTCAGACCCTGAAGTCCGGGACAGTTCATCACGGATGGCATTGAGGCGCAGGCCACGCTCATACAAAATCCGGGCCGCGACGCTGTTTTCTTCCCGCAGCAATCCCAAAAGCAAGTGCTCAGTGCCAATATGACGATGGGATAGCCGTTCCGATTCTTCAGCAGCAAAGGTCAAAACCCGTTTCGCCTCAGGGGAAAGCGGTAAATCAACGGTCGGAGAGGTACGTTCGCGGGGAATGGTTCGCGATTCAATATCGCGGCGGATGGATTCAATCGAAATTTGTGCACGCACCAGGAAGCGGTTGGTTAAGCCTTTGTCTTCGCGCATCAGACCGAGCAGGATATGTTCGGCATCGATGGCAGGCGCCCCGAACTGACTCGCCTCGTAACGAGCGAAAAAGATAACGCGACGGGCTTTTTCAGTGTATCTCTCAAACATTCTTTATTCCTTATTGTCTGCTAGGGTACCAAGTTGCCTCTGGTGGCTCTGGAATCGTGGCTGGCAGGGGTCTTTGAAGAGCGGAAATTCATCAGGCAACTTCAGCAAGATGAAAAATTATAACGACAGGCTGGCAAAAGGCAAAAGGGAATTATCCAAAATCTGGCAGGTTGCTGGTGGTGGCCAGGATGGTTTGGGGTTCGGGGTTCAGGGTTCAGGGTTTAATAAGACTAGAAGTCTTTGTAGCTCAAAGAATTATAGGGATTCGTGCCTGAATTAGTCCACACGGGATTGGAACACTTCAGATTCCGACCATTGGGTTAAGCCTTGCTGAGTCGCCGGCCAGGTTGATTGTTTCGGATCAAACCCTGAACCCTGAACCCGATGTGTTCCAATCTCCGGTGATTTGATTGAGTACAGGATGACCAGATCAAACATATCCCACGGATGAAGCGGTATCAGGCCAGCCGGCCATGTTCAAAATGGAGTTGTCGAGTACACCCCTGGGCGAGTGCCGGGTTATGCGTGACGATCACGGAGGTCAGATTTCGTTCCTGGTGGAGTTGTCGCAGCAACGCTTGAATACTTTCCCCAGTTCGTTCATCCAGATTTCCGGTTGGTTCATCGGCCAGCAGCACCTTTGGATTATTGGCCAGTGCCCGTGCCAGTGCCACTCGCTGGCTTTCGCCTCCTGAAAGTTCCGATGGGCGATGATGGGCACGCGCCTTGAGCCCAATCCGGTCAAGTAATTCAGTTGCCCGACGGGCGCTTTCTTTGAGTGAGAGCCCGGCAATCAACATTGGCATTTGAATATTTTCCTGAGCCGTAAATTCCGGTAATAAATGATGAAACTGGAAGACAAACCCAATGTTTTGATTGCGAAACCGGTGGAGCGCGCTGGCTGATAATTCCCAAATCGAAGTCCCACCAATTTCAACTTTGCCGCCAGTTGGGCGGTCAAGCCCCCCCAGGATATGGAGCAAGGTTGATTTTCCCACCCCTGACGGCCCGGTAATCGCCAGTGATTCACCCTGGACAACAGTGAGTGCCAGATCCTCAAAAATTCGAAGCGACTCAGGTCGGGTGGCATACACCCGCTTCAAGCCGTCTGCCTGGATGATGATTGGGGGAGTCTCTGTCTGAACTGGTGTTTGTGAACGTGATTGAGGGTGACTCATTGGATAACCTCGCTACTATTTGGGCAATAAGTAAGATATTAATTTCGTGATAAATCGAATGATTTACTAGCTGATTTCTTCTGAATTATGGAGATTTGATTTAGTAAAAATACATCTTGCCTGGAGTTTTTTTTAACCAGCGATATGAAATTTGCAGTTTAAAAAATTGAAAATAAATGTCTTATTTGTGAATTCAAAATTTTAGATTTGAATAGATTATAAGAATAGTATGTTTTATATCAATCCATTTTTTTGAATTTGCACCGATATTACCTCTTCGAATTACCCTATTTTATTTTGAGATAATTGTGATACATGTGAAGTGCCAGCCGACAAATGAATCGAAAGATCAATTCATTAAACTTCATACCGAAACTAAAAAGGAGTGATCTGTGTATGAAATGGAATCAATTTCAATCTTTCAAGCGACAGATTCTTTTTATTGGTTGCCTGTTGCTGGCTGGCATTTTGGTGTTTTCACACCTTACACGCCAAACCGATGCGGCAGCTTACCGGCGACTCTCTGGCCGCGTGGCTTCTGGCGTACAAATTCCAACAATTGTTCCATTGGTTCAGGAAGGAGCCCCGGCCCCATGTGCACAAATACAACGATTTGACACCCCAACGGGTGTTCCGTTGACCATACCGGATGGAGGCGGAGGCGGCTGTATTTTACAAGTTGTGACTTCGACCATAACTATCAGCGGTGCCGGAGAATACCTGCAGGATCTGAATTTGCAAACCTTTATCCGTCACCCTTTCTGTAGTGATCTGCATATTACGCTCACCTCGCCACAAGGTACGACAGCCACCGTAACCAGTAAAAACGCTGGTGGAGGACCTCGTGCAAATGTTTTTAATGGAACAGTTTGGGATGACCAGGCAAATCCAGGTGGTCAGGTCCCCTATACGAATAACGATGGGCTTGTAACTGATCGTCTATATGTAACCAATGTCCTTGCCTCGCCTCTGGTACCAGAAGAGGGGTTCGCCGTTTTTCGTGGAGAAAACCCAAATGGAGTGTGGACCTTAACCATCGGAGATGATTTTGTTGGGCCTACGCTGGACGGACTCGGCACTCTAGACGACTGGTCCATAGAACTTACCAGTCTTGCTTCGGCCCCGATGGAAACCACCAGCGGTGTGTTTGCCAATGCCACACCAATGACAATTCCAGTCCCTCCTGTAACTGGGCCAAATGTGGTGACTTCGACCATCAACGTCGCGAGTGTCACTGGATTCCTCAGTGATATAACCTTGACCACTGATATTTCACACACCCGGTGTCAGGATTTAGATATCACCCTGACATCACCAGGTGGCACTGTGGTTACCATCACCACTGATAATGCTGGAAGCGCTCAAAACGTGTGGGGAAGCATTCCTCTTTCTGGGACGGCAAGGCAGACGGTTTGGAGTTCAACCGCTGATAATCGAGTTACTAACGAGCCTGATGGAAGTAGTAACTGTGCCGGATTTCAGGACGGTGATTTTATTGAATGTGGTCTGGCTGGAGCTCGGTGTGATGAACTTCCATTTCGGTCTTTCCGGCAAGGAAGCGGCTTCTTTTTCAATGTGTATTACAACAATGGAACCGTAGCCGATCACCGGTATGTGACCAACGAACTGGCCAGTCTCCTGACGCCCGAAGAATCATTTGGGGTGTTTGATGGGGAGGATCCAAATGGCACCTGGACACTTACCATCAGTGATGACACGCGCACCAGTGGTGGAACACTCAACAACTGGTCGCTCCAATTTATCACGCGTGACACGGCGGATTTCAATGGGTGTATTGAGTTACCTGTTTTATATGTGGCAGATACCGTCAATCATCGAATTCAGACCTTTGACGGAGCCGCCTGGGCGCGTATTGGGCAAGCGGGTCCAGGTTCGCTGGCGGGTCAGTTCCGTAGCCCCGAAGCAGTTACTGCCAGTGTGGATGGCCAAACCATTTATGTGGCAGATACCGGAAACAACCGGATTCAGGTCTCAACCGATGCCGGAGCGACCTGGGCCGTTATTGCCACGCTTGGGTCGGCCCTTAATCAGGTGCGATCACCCTCTGGCATTGCGCTGGATACCCAAGGCAATCTCTATATCGGAGACACTGGAAACAACCGGGTGGTGCGGTATACAGGTGGCAATTTCCTGCAAGCCACGATTTTGGCGTCACTTGGGTCTGGTCCAGGGCAGGTTCGAACACCGCATGGCCTGGTCGTTGACCCAAACTTCCGGCTTTTTATCGCCGATTTTGGTAATAAACGAGTTCTGCGACTTGACGGGGCCAACCTTGAAACCTTGATGAATCAGGCGGCAACAGTGGCCACTTCGGGGGCGGCTCCAAACCAGGTAAACGCTCCTCAGGGCGTTGGCACTGATAATCAGGGCAATCTTTATGTGGCTGATACTGGAAACAGCCGGTTACTTTTGTTTCCAGGTGGAATTTCTGGTCCAGCCACCGTTTTAGCCACCCAGGGAGGTGCCTTGGGGCAGGTGCGATCACCTGAAGGCGTAACCGTGACGGCCTTCTTAATGGGTGATCTGGCTGGTGGATCATCACTTATCGTTGGTGACACCCTCAATCATCGGGTTCAAGGACGATTCCTGGCTGGTGGCGCCTGGCAACTGGTCGGAGTACCCAACAACGCGGGTTCGTTGATCGGCCAGTTCCGCAGTCTGAGTAAGATTCGATAACCAGGAATGAAGAAGCCCTTGAGTGGTTAGCAGTTAGTGGTTAGAAATCAATACTTTCCAAGAACCAAGAACCAGGAACCAAGAACCAGGAACCAGGAACCAGGAACCAGGCACTAATTGCTAACCACTAATCACTCAAAGGAT
>DAOQNB010000351.1:0-6454 GCA_035335845.1 Acidobacteriota bacterium
CGTGTCACGGTGTGGGGCATATATGATGAAATACCACCAGGTTGAGGCTGAGAGTTGAGCGTTTCCACAGATTCCAGCCAGATCGGCGCTCTGGTTTTTGACTATCGGTTAGCGCCGGACCCCCCCCTTTCCTGCTGCCCTTGACGATTCATTTCTCAACTCTTAGACCACTTCATATCCTGGACGATTACCTGCCTTGACGCGCTCCCAGGCTTGTTCAAAAAGCTGGTGATGTGGCATCAGCGGCAGGACATGGTGAAGCGCTATAGTGTAGGTGTTGGCTGTTTTCCAGGTGATTGCATAGAGCGGGAGTTTCCAGGTTTCAAGCGGGAGATTGGCGCCCGTCAAGACGGTCCAGCCACCAGGAAGGAAGAAGGTGCGTCCGGCTCGCGGGCGTCTCGCTTCAATCAGAAGCGACTTTGCGACCAGTTCGGCTACCGCTTTTTTGATGCGTTTGGCTTCCCAGCCATTCCATTTTTTGAGGTTGGTGGTGGTTGGCTCAGCCAGCGCCAGAACCTGCAGGTACAACGTCGCGGCATCTTCGCTGACTGCAAGTGTGGTTTTGACATCAGTCACCAGTTCCGGAGCCGAATAGAACGGATTGGGTTCCCATTGTCCCGCCGGCACCGGCGTTGACCCGATGCGCTCAGCCATCGCGGCCATGCCGGCTGATTTGAGAATACCAATGTGATGTGGTCGGGCAATAAAGTCGGTGCTCGTTGAAAGCCGGGTCAGGGCTTCAAAATCGGTCACCATGGCTGGTCGGAAACAAACCCCAAAATACCCACTGTCCCCGGTTGGCTGCATCTTGACATAGGCAACCATCGCCCCTGAATCACGGCCAGTGAGACCGGCAACTGGCTGATTTTCAAATCCAGCGTAGGGTGTATCACCAAAGGCCCGAAGCGCAATATTTCCTTCATGTTGTGAGCTGATCTGGCGGAATCCCAGGTCTACGAGAAATTCAGGGTTTTTGAGTCGTTCCAGCGTCAGGTTGAAAACCTGAGCACAGTTTGTCCGCAGCGGATCGCCAACCGGCAGGTTTTCAAACAAAAACGGCAACCAGTGGGCCACGGCCGTTGCCACTTCATTGCTAAAATGTCTGGTTCGCCAGTCGGGATTCAACAGGTGTTCGTCAGGCAACAGCGGTCTGGTTGCTTTACACACATTGGAATAATAGGACCAGTTGCTTTGAATCTCCCAGATAAGATCTGTTCGAAGGTACCCGGAAGCCTCAGGCGTTGAAATCAGACTCAGCATCAGGCTATTTTTGAACGGTACTCCCCTCAGTTTTTTCTGAATCAGTGTTCGCAATGCCTCAGAAATGGGAATGCGTTTTCCAAACCGGTCGTTCCAGGCACAAGCCAGACGCGACACCAGGCTGGTTTCATCATCTGGTCCGTTACCGAGTGGATGCCACAATGTCTCAACCGCTTCCGGCATGATCCCGGTATAGAGGGCGATACTGTGTTCAAGGGAACAGGCAGCACGTAATTCTTCTTCACGGGCGGCACTGGCGGCTCCTTTTTTCAAACCAAACTGGGTAAGGAACGCTTGAGGAAGAAAATTGCTCTCGTACCACGATACATCAAAATGCAAACACCCAAACCAGAGCAAAATGGCTGCCGTTCGGCTGAGCCCGGTTTTCTGGGACAGGGTTTGGGCAATTGCCTCATCCCAGGGGATCCGTCCACGTTGACGAACCAGCTCAACCAGCGTTCGGATGCGTTCTGTCCCGCTCCACCCCGTAATTGGAACACTTTCGTGGGTAATGGTATGGAGCAACGGGTTAAATTCTCCGGTTGTCGTCAACTCTAGAGCTGAGAATGTCATTTTATATTCATTCGCGTACCATTCCCTGGCAACCCTGGTGAAATAAATGCTGCCATGTTGTTGAAAAGTCCAAAAACTCCCTGGTTTCTGCCATTTGGCATCTTCTTCTCCAGAACCGGTACAGGTGCCTTTAAAAAATCGAAACTGGAGGCTGTCATCGGCAAAGATCGTGGTGGCCCACCCCTCAAGAAAGTCCAGGATTTCAGCGCAGTGGACCTGATCGCCATCCAGAAGGGACTGATAGTTCACGGCTGCGACAAAGGCTGGTGCGCCGATTTTCCCCATCAGTCGAATGAAATGGAAAGTTGACCAGGTCAATGACCGGGTTTCCAGTTTTTCCAGTTCATCCTGGTTTCCAAGGTAGGCGGCCCGAAACCAGTCGCTGATTTCCCCAATATGTTTGCCAATGACTTTGCCCTGGTTAGGAGTGGAATCAATGCCAAACGGTTTCAACGCCAAATTCACCTTTGCATCCAGTGGAAATGGAATCAGATCCAGGTTTTCAGTTTCAGCGACCGGAGCTGGGTTGGGAGGTGAGACCAGTTTGTGTAATTTGGTGTTCAACGTCGCGGCTTCCAGGATGATGCCGGCAACCCCGCGTTTCAGGTTTGAGTGTGTCAGTTCCGGGAGGTATTGGGGGAGTTTCTCGACCAGTGAGTCAAGACGCTGCTGGAGATCAGCTTCAGGGTTGGATACATTTTCTTTGCCCAGGTCAAACAACTGGTGAGCGGTTTCATCTGATACCCGGCGAAGGGCCAGTGACCCGGCTTCATCCCGCACTTTGAAGAAGTGCCACCACACAGGAGGCACGAGTTTGAATGTTCCTCGGGCATAGCTGGTGTTGGCGCCTGATGAATAGTTGTAGGTGCCGATGCGTCCTGATTCCGCCAGGTTCCAGATGGTAACGTCATAATAGTGTGAGGCAACGGCGTGAAACTCTGTGCACCCAGGAAATCTGAGCAACGCCTGAATGGCTAAATTTCCCAGGTCCTGTCTCAAACTTCGCCCGTCAATGCCTTCATATTCACGAGGTTTTTGGAGGTCTGTCCATTTGCGAACACGCCATCCGGCCATTCCATCACGCGTACCAAGCAATGTTCCTTCCAGTTCTTTGGGCAATGGAAACAACCGAACCCGCTCAAAATCAATGGTCGCGCCATCAATTTTAAATTCCTCGATAAATGTCGGAACCGAAGCCCGGCCTTCTTCACCGGTCTGCGGGTTGAATTCCTGGTAGACATAGGCCCCTTGCTCTTCGACATACTGGTATCGCCAAAACGTTGAGCCATCAAACAAAAGGTTTACCCGAACACTGATATCCGGCTCGGTGTCGCCAACACGGACCACCCGACCGCCAAAGGTAATGCCTCCTCCGGGGACTGGAACGCCGATTCCTTCAAGTGAGGAAGTATCATACAGAGCTGAAACCGGAAAAATGGTGGCTGGTTCGTGAGACCAGTATCCATTCCATTGGCTATTGTCATAATTCACAACCAGAAGCTGGCCATCCACAAACCGGGCCACTCGCACTGGAAACCGTAAGTCGAAGACTCCTGCTCTTCCTGGCGGTCCGATGACAATGGCCTGCCTCTGATTGGAAACCACCAGATAGGGAAAAGCCCCTTGAAATACCAGTTCTTCATGCTGACGCACGGGCAGGTCTGCAACGGCGGCTTCCAGGTCAGGCCACCCAAGCTCATCTAAAATTCCGGCGCGCAATGTGCGGCCCAGTCCAGTTGCGAGGTTGACCACTTTCAATCGGTCAAGGATTTCAGGAAATTCATTCCAGATTTCTGGCGAGGCAACTGTGGACAACCGCTGGAGGGCGCCTTCGATATCGAGCAACAACCCGCTTTCAACGACATTCACTTGTCGAACAAACCAGGCGCGGCGCACGGCTTCCAGTGCTTTTTTGCCGATTGAAAGTGTGCGAAATACGTCTGAATCTGTGATGAGCGAGTCCACGCTTTTTTCGATCAATGGAAAGAACCGTGGGTCCTGGGTCACAAAAACCGGATCACGTTGAAATTCAGAAGGTTGGGGCGGGTTGAGCCAGTTTTCCCACCGCAACTGAGTGTTCTCAGCCGGATCAGAAACCGGTATGCCCAGCTCAAGGGCCAGATCCAGCAGATCAATATCTATTCCCTGGGACAGAACAACAAGTGACAGCGATATCCCCTCCTGGATGAGACGGCGGGCCATCTGTCTGAGCAGTTGAAACAATCGAAGCGGGATGTACTGTTTCCAGCCGTAGCTGCTCTGAGTCAATGCCTGTTTAAACCAGCCAGCGGCCCCATCGTCGGGGGCTGTTTCCGGCAGAACAGATTCAGGTGGCAGCCAGAGTGCCTCCAACGCGCCACAGTCATCCAGAAACTCAAACCACCAGATGTGAAACTCCATAGACGCATAGGCTGAGCCTGGAAATAAATTGAGCAGGAACCCTCGAACCCGAGGTGAATTTTGAGCGATGGTGACCAGTGATGGGCGATAGGTTCGCCAGAATTCCAGTGGGGCACGGTGCATGACCGACGATTCCAGAACCTGTTCAAGCAGGATTTGATCTTCCTGTTCCACATCCAGGCCGGCATCTTTGGCGAGCGAGCGCAGCCGTTTGGCCATTCCACCCCAGGGCGGCAATCCACCAATGATGCGTTTGATACATAATTCACGAAAAGATTCATACGCCCTGACCGGACCATATTTTTTGCCAAGCTGGTCAGTATATTTAGAGAGTGCGGTGGCCCGCAGGGCACCAGCCAGGGCAAATTCGAGAAACGTTTCCTGATGTTGGGCATCATCTATCGGAAGGGCGTAAATTTCTTCAGCCTGACGTGCTTTCTGAAAATATTGGGCACCCAGGGTCGGACTGCCCAACTCAATAAAAATGCGTCCGACTTCTTCAAAATAGGATGGCAGAAAGTGGGGGACTGAGCGCCCCAACCGAATGCCCAGGTTTTCGAATCCTTCCATGGCTGCATTTTTTTTCAGTTGCGCGGTTTTGGCGTGCTGCCGCATTTCTTTGACCACATCCAGCGCAAACGAGGCGTGTTCCAGGTCGTGGATCAGCGCCCACCCTGGAAATCCAATCGCTCGTCGCCGTTGTTGGGCAATTCCGGGCAGAACCTCTGGCAAATCAAAGCCAAACACCTCCATTTCACGATCAACCCCAGGTGCCAAAATATCAGCAACCAGCCGGGTGATCACCCGCCCAGGGAGCGCCCGGTGCCGATACCGGCGGGCACTGACACCGTCAACCCGGACCGAATCAGGGACCGTCGCTCCAGGGAGGATCAACCCTCCGGCGTGGAGTGCGGCCTCTGGCGAAAGTGCCATTGAGTGACTGGTTTTCCTGATAGTTCCCGAAGTTTGAGACTGACCCGGAGTGAGTTGAGATGGTGACGTGTCTGACGCATCAATTTTCCGGGCGGCATAAATCAACGCCGCCATCCGGCTGCCTTCTGAAAACGCAACCGGCCCAAGATCAGCCACTTTGAGATTTCTGCCCTGTTCGTCCACCCATTCCAGATTTCCAGTCACAATCCAGCTTCCCGACGCATCGCCGACGGTATAGCGGGCTTCGATCAAATGTCCATTTTCCCACACCGGGCACCGGGCCTGGCCGGCTTGCAAGCGGAACCCAAGTTTTCGACAGCGCCCCCAGACATACCCAAATTTGGTAAACTTCCCGTTGGCATAGGTATCCAGGCGTTTTATCTGTGGCAGCAGGTCGGCTGGTTGGACCCAAATTTCACGGAAAACCTGTTCAATTCCCTGCTTGATATTCAATTCCACCAGCAATTCCCGAAAATCGTTGAGTTCCGGGAGCAAGATTGGGTGTGGAATTGCAATCGCAGGCAGCGAGGTCCAGCCAGTTTCACCATCCAGGTTGACCAGCCCCAGTCCTTTTTGAAAATCTACCCCCCGCAATAACCCTGCCAGTTCAACCCGAACCTGGCCCGTATCATCAATCGGCATCACCACCGTGTTTTCAAGAACTTTTTTCCAGGCTGAATCTTCCCACAGCGCCTGGATGACCGATGTCGGGATGGGCAATGACCGCACCATCCACGTTTCAACGGTCCGCAGGCACGCCTGTTTATGGAGTTCCAGAAACTCAAGGGTTGATCGGAGCTGGTCAGCCACTTCACTTTCCCGAACAATTTTGGGAAGCGACGTTAACAACTCGCCCGCCGCATTGCGACAGATGAGTTTCTGGCTTTTGAGTGCCAGGGCATAACCATTTCCAACCTCAATCCAGGGGGACTCTTTCAGTGGGGTATTTTTTGATTTGGCCATTCCGGGAATTCTTCCATTCTTCAGGATTTACTGGCGGAATTTTGCATGACAAATTCCAGTTTGATACCAGGATTCTTTCCCGAGCATATCGGAACCAAAGAGCCAAAAACAACCACTTCGTTATGTACACACGACAAAATACATAAGGAACATCAGGGACAGACAGACTGATGTTCCTCTGTATTTTTATGTGATGAGGGTTCAGCTACTGATGCCGTTTGGCAATGAAACCCTCCTGTTACGGAGATGCTAAATTACTGAAGAAATTGTATTTCCATGAACCCTGAACCCTGAATCCCGAACCCTAAATTATCTGAGTTTCAGG
>DAOQNB010000352.1:0-6441 GCA_035335845.1 Acidobacteriota bacterium
ACTGGGGAACAAGTCAGTATTTTGGGCGAAATTTGGGGAATGAAGCGTGAAGAATAAAAAATGAAGCGTGAAGCGTGAAGAATTGCCTTAACCAATTTTGTAAGAATAGCTTAGGGCATATTTTATGCTAGCAGGTAAGTTTGTACGGAAAACCAAGTTTTTCGCTGTAATTCTATGATTACATTTAATTTATAGAAATGTTGTCATGGAAACTTTTTTGAACCAAACACTCAATTTTCTTCATTCTTCATTCTTCACTCTTCATTCTTCACTCTTCATTCTTCATTCTTCATTCTTTTTAGCAGCAGGTTTGAACCACAATCAGGCGGTTCCCCTGACGATATTTGGGGCGCAAGAGCCAGACGTGCAGGCCGGCCATCCCAATGGTTCCAATCAATGTATTGATACCAGTCATCTTCAGAAATGGTGTGTAACTGGTTGGCAACAGCACGCCAGCATCGAGGCTCCACGCGGCCAACGGTTTGCTGGCAAAAAGGAATGCCAGAGCCAATACCTGAAAAATAGTAATCACAACGTGTGTGGCATATTCAATTGAGGACAGCCCGCCCAGTTCCTTTCGGCTCTCGTTTTCAGAGAGTACATCCCAAAATTCAACGACAAAGCCAATTAATACAAACGCTAACCCCAGCCAGAGGGCGATCCCGGCGGAATTGTTCACAAACAGCAAATAGAGCGTTGGAATAAACAAAAATGCCCGCAATGTGTGCAATTTATGCTCAAAAACAGTTTCTGGCCGGGCATGGAGGCGATATTTCCACAGGTGCAAATAAATGCCGTCAACGGCGGCAAAGATTGAAAAAAGGGCCAGTGAACTGGCGGCGGCAATCTCTAAGTGTTCCATAGTTGCTTATTGAACCTCCTGAATAAAACCAGCGAGCCAGGTACGGATTTCATCACGCACACGTCGAAATTCAGCCAGGCGTTCGTCGTCAGTCCCCGTGACGCCAGCCGGATCGTCAAAACTGGAGTGGATGCGCCGGGTTTTGGCTGGAAAGTAAGGACAATTTTCTTTGGCGTTGTCACACACAGTAATCACGTAGTCAAATTCCTGCCCGGCGAAATCATTCACCGATTTTGACCAGTGACTGGTGATGTCAATACCGATTTCACGGAGGACGGCAATTGCTTCCGGGCGAACCAGACTCGGTTTGGTTCCAGCCGAATGGACTTCAAATGCCGCGCCGCCATCGTGGCGGAGTAACCCTTCAGCCATCTGGCTGCGGGCGGAATTTCCAGTACAGAGGATGAGTGTTCGAAGTGGTTGGTGCATAGAGGGCTCCGGGCTGAGGGCTTGGGGCTGAAAGACTCGCAAGCTCAGGGCTGAAGAAACTGGGTTCAAGACCCTGAGCCTTAGCCCAAGGTCTTCAGCCCCAAGCCCTCAGCCCCGGTTTTCTCAGCTTGAAAAATATTTTTGTTGCAGCCAGAGGGCGACGTTGACCAGTGCAATCAACGCTGGTACTTCGACCAGTGGTCCAATCACTGCGGCAAAGGCCGCCCCCGAATTCAGGCCAAACACGGCCACGGCCACGGCAATTGCCAGTTCAAAGTTGTTGCTCGCGGCAGTAAATGAAAGGGTTGCCGTTTTGGCATATCCAGTTTTGACACGATGGCCCATAAAGAAGCTGACGAAGAACATCACGACAAAGTAGATCAACAATGGGATGGCCACCCGCACGACATCCAGCGGTAATTGCACAATCAAATTTCCCTTGAGGCTAAACATCACCAGAATGGTAAAGAGCAAGGCAACCAGGGTAATCGGGCTGATAACCGGCACAAAGGTTGAGTGATACCACGCTTTTCCTTTGGCTTTGACCAGAACCAGGCGGGTCATCATCCCCGCCAGAAACGGGATCCCAAGGTAAATAAAGACACTTTCAGCAATCTGACTGATGCTGATGTTGACCACCACGCTTTTGAGGCCAAAATACGGAGGCAGAATCGTCAGAAAAACCCAGGCATAGACACTGTAAAACAACACCTGAAAAATGCTATTAAAGGCCACCAGTCCGGCGGCGCATTCGGTGTCTCCACAGGCCAACTCGTTCCAAACAATGACCATGGCGATACACCGCGCCAGTCCAATCAAAATCAAACCGGTCATATATTCCGGGTAGTCCCGCAAAAAGACGATTGCCAGTCCAAACATCAGCAACGGACCGATGATCCAGTTCTGGACCAACGACAGCGTGAGCATTTTCCAGTCCCGGAAGACATCGCCTAACTCCTCATACCGAACTTTTGCGAGTGGTGGGTACATCATCAAGATCAGCCCCAGCGCAATCGGAATATTGGTGGTTCCAACCTGAAACCGATTGATCACCTGTTCCACACCCGGCACAAAATATCCAAGCAGAACACCTATGGCCATGGCCAGAAAAATCCAGAGCGTTAAAAATCGGTCAAGAAATGAGAGCTGGTGGGTAATTGATTGAGACATACGCATTCTCGGGCGGAAGACTTCGGGCTTGGGGCTGAGGGCTGAAGAAGTTGGGTTGAAGACTGAGGATTTTGAAAAAGAATTGCAGACCGAGAGAAATTTATCAATCTGGGTTAAATGATTTATTCTTAACACATTGCACGAATTGTTCGCATGCGAACATTCTGACCTTTCTCAGCTCATCTTCTTCAGCCCCAAGCCCGACTTCTTCAGCCCAAAGGCTTCATCCTCAAATTGAGCACACCCCGGCTTTTTTCTTGCTGCCGAGCGTCACGGTTTCAGGGACACAGCAGGTCGTGCTTTCAGCCAGTTGATCCTGCAACACCACAAAAACTTCCCATTCATTGCCATCCGGGTCTTTGACCCAGGTTTTATCCTGGATGGCGTAGCAGCAATTGGTCTGCATTTCGTCGCGAACTTCCAAACCAGAATCAATCCAGTTTTGGCGCAGGGCAAGCACGTCTTCAGTTGATGAAACCTGGATGCCCATATGCGACAGCGCACCACGTTCGCCAAAGGGAACTTGATTGAGCGTGAAATTGAGCGGTGGGTTGGCGACATCAAACTTGGCGTAGCCAGTGCGCACTTTCAGGGGTTCAATCCCAAACATTTTTTTGTAGAATTCGATGCTCTGTGTCACATCGGTGACATTGATAGCCAGGTGAGCTTTTAACGCGGTCGGACGTGGAGTTTCCATAATGAGTTGAATTCCTTTCTGTTGTATTTCATATTCGTTTAAGCGAATGCGACAATACGCCCGACGTTCATATATGTCAAGACATATTTGATACGTTTAGGCGTATATGTTGAAATTTTTTTGCGGAGGTGTCCGAATGGGACAAAAAGCGTGTAAACCGGAATTGCTGTTTCAGGCCCTGGCTGACCGTACCCGGTTGCGGTTGTTGAACTTAATGGGAGATGACGAAGTCTGTGTTTGTTTTTTGGTGGCGATTTTGGGCACCAACCAGCCGAAAATCTCGCGCCATCTGGCGTATTTGCGCAAAGCTGGCGTGGTGGAAGTGCGGCGGGATGGCAAATGGGCGCATTATCGAATCGTCAAACCCGAAGATCCGATTGCTGCCAGCGTCCTGGATGATGTAAGAAGATGGATCGCCCAGGATTCAGAAATGCAAAAAGACCGATTTTCACTCGTTAATCTGTGCTGTGCACCGCAATTACCGATTCAATTGCGCGGCGCCCCACGCCCGGCGAATCTCGCAACCCCATAAAACCATCGGGTTCAGGGTTCAGGGTTCAGGGTGACAGGGTGACAACAAACCCATTCTTCATTCTTCATTCTTCATTCTTCATTCTTCATTCTTCATTCCCCAAGAAAGGGCTTTCAATGCCAGTCCGTACAACTTTTTCAACCAGACAAGCGGGAATTTGGAAAACAGTCGCCGGGCTGCTCCTGGCGCTGGCAATCACCTTCACGCTGAGTGAAAAGGGGCTGGCACAAACCCAGTCCCAGCCAAAACCTGACCAGTCTGGCACCATTGAAGTCGGCTTTGACCGCCACTGGTTGACTGATGGACAGGAAGATTGGGCCGGTGCTTACCTGCGGGCATTTTGGGCCAGCGATTCGAAGAACACCTGGATGGGCGAGATGTCACACCAGAGCCAGTTTGGCGACCAGGGAACCTATTTTGCCGTTGGCAACACCCACGCCTTTAATGACCGCTGGTACTCAAATGTTTCAGTCGGCACCAGTGCCGGAGGGTTTTTCTGGCCACGTGTCCGGGTTGATGCTTTTATCAATCGCAAATGGGGCGAAAAGAAAAAACTCGTGACCACGATTGGGACGGGCTACTTTGACGCCAAAAGTGTCTATCACGACAACAGCTTTTTTGCCGGAGCGACCTATTACGCCAGCCCCTCGTGGATTGTCGAAGGCGGTGTCCGGGTCAATGTCAGCAATCCAGGTCGAATCGTGGCCCAATCGCAGTTTCTGGCTGTGACCCAGGGGCAAAACAAGCATCATTATGTGACGGCTCGCTACAGTTTTGGCCGCGAAGCCTATCAACTGCTCGCCCCCAGTGCCCCGATTGTTGATTTTTCAAGCCAGGTCATGTCGGTCACCTGGCGGCAGTGGACGAGTAAAAATTGGGGGTTTAAAGTCCACGTTGAGCACTATGACAACCCTTCGTACCGCCGCACCGGGCTGGAAATGGGAGTTTTTAAGGACTTTTAAACCTGGCCTGCCGGCATCTGGAGAGGGTGTGAATCAGGGCCATCGGTGATTTAGCGAGCGAATGATTTAAATTTAAATCATTCGCTCGTTTTTTATTTTTAAATTAAATTATATCAAGTAATTTAATTTAATTTTCTAAATTTTCTAAATTTTTCAAAGGAAAATTTAATTCAAGGTCAGGAATATATTTAAACAGATTTTTTTATAATTTTTAATTAATTCAAAATAAAAGAGATATTCAATTTTAATATTTTTCCCACAGTAACCGTGAATCTTTGGCACCAACCTTGCAATATGGAAAGTCACACAACAGATCGAAAGATCATAACTCTTCAAATTTAATTCGATAACGAAAGGTGACTTTACTTTTATGTCCTTCAAAACTTTGTTTTTGGCGTTGATGACCCTGGCAACCATTACTTTTGGCAGCACCACTTCTTTTGCTCAAGATCGGTTTTTACGCAGTGTGCAGAGCGTGGCTGTAACCGAAAATCATCTCTATATTAAAGATGATGTAGCCCAGCGAGTGTACCGGATGGTGCCAGGCAACAATCGTGGTGAGACCTTTTTGAGAGCTGGCCAGCTCATTACCTTCCAGGATGGTTCGCAGCACGTGCTCCAGTCAATTGGCGAGTATATGTTGACTCCGAACGGTGATTTTGTGGTGATTGACGCTCAGGCAGGGCGACTGATCAAGCGCACCGCCAGCAATGGGTTTGAAATTGTGGCTGAAGTGGGTGACCCGATTTTCATTCCAGGCACCAGTGACCGGATTGATACTATCGAAGCGATTTCCCACATTATGTTTAACGCCGAGACCAACGAAATTCTTTTCAGCGACAATTCACTGCGGTATGTCTTGCGAGCGGCGGTTGGCGGAACCTTGCTTGAACTCGATGCCAGCCGGCCAGTGTTTGTCGCCAACCTCAACGATACGGTCCAGATTCAGGATATTTCCAATCTGAGCTATGCGACCAACCCAACCCGTGGAGGGCTGATTGTACTGACTGATGCAACGTCAGGGTTGGTCTTAACACGTGACAAATATGAAACCAACACGTTGTTTGGGGTGTTGCGTTCATTGACGGTATTTACCAATAAAGCCTTGACCAGCAGCCGGTTGGAATCAATCGAAGGGGTGCGGGAACTCAATTTCACAAACTCAAACAAAGTCGTGCTGGGCAATGCGGCCACCAAAATCATCTACCGGGTTGACCGGTTCGGTATTGCCACGGCTGACCAGAAATTTGATGGAAACCAGATTTTCACACTGCCCAATGGCAAGCTGCTCACGATTGGCTCAATGAATGACTTTGCCGTAACGGGTGAAAATGTGTTCCTGGCAGATTCAGCCAAATTGCAGGTTGTCAAAGTTGATCAGTTCGGCCAGGTGAGTCTGGTGGCAAGCGCCTCAGAAACAATCTTCACTGAATAAGATGACTAAGAGATGATCCACGTGATTCATTGACAGCTCCCCCTCCAAACTCCTCCTTATTCTTGACGCAGCCTGTTGTACCAGCAGGCTGCGTTTTTTTGTGTACAGCAACCCGGAATCTGGTAGGGTTGGCTCAGTCAGCGTCTACCTTTTTCTGATTCCTACCCGGAACCTGGAAACCCTACAATGAAAATTATTCTGTGTGCTGTCGAAACTTCTTTGGCTGAAGCATGGCGTCGGTTTTGCGGCGACCTCGACGCGGTCACAATTCATCAGGGCTCGATTTTTGACCTTTCGTGTGATGCGGTGGTCAGTCCAGCCAACAGTTTTGGATTCATGAATGGCGGCATAGAT
>DAOQNB010000353.1:0-6436 GCA_035335845.1 Acidobacteriota bacterium
TCTTCATTCTTCATTCTTCATTCTTCATTCTTCATTCTTCATTCTCACCTCACACTATGCCGTTCGAACCAGACCAGATTGCCTCATTTCGCCGCCAGTTGCTCGGCTGGTACGACCAGACAAAGCGTGATTTACCCTGGCGCCAGACGTCAAACCCATATCTGATCTGGGTCTCAGAAATTATGCTCCAGCAAACCCAGGTGAGCCGGGTGGTTGAGTATTTCACTCGATTCACCAGGCAGTTTCCAACGGTCGGAGCGCTCGCGACGGCTGAAATTGATGAGGTTCTCAAGCAATGGGAAGGGTTAGGATATTACAGTCGAGCCCGGTCACTGCATCAGGCAGCGAAAAAAGTGATGACCGACCACGATGGAAAATTGCCGGCCACATCTTTAGAACTGTTGAAACTGCCAGGGTTTGGTCCCTACACGGCAGCAGCGGTGGCATCAATTGCTTTTGGCGAAGCGGTGGCTGCCGTTGATGGAAATGTGAATCGCGTCATTGCACGGCTGACCAATCTGCAGGAATCAATCAAATCGGCCAAAGCACTGGCGAACATTCGACAGGATGCCGGTCAACTCCTGGATCCTGAACGGCCTGGAGATTTTAACCAGGCCCTGATGGAGCTTGGCGCCACAGCCTGCCGCCCAGGCGCTCCACTGTGCCTGATCTGCCCGGTTGCGGCTCATTGTGCAGCATGCCAGGCTGGTACGGCAGCCCAACTCCCAATTCGACCAGCGGCAACCCCACGACCAGCCATCCAGGCGGCTTGCGGGATTGTGGTCCACCAGGGGAAATTGCTGATGATTCACCGCGATCAGCAACGCCTGCTCGGTGGACTCTGGGAATTCCCTGGCGGGCGTTGCCTGCCAGATGAAGCCCCTGAAAGTGCCTGCCAGCGCCATTTCCAGCAGAAACTTGGGCTTGAGGTTTCGGTTAGCAAACACCTGACGAGCGTCAAGCATACGTTTACCCATTTTCAGGTCACACTCCATGTCTTTTCCTGTGCGATCAATCAGGGTGAAATCGTAACTTCTAACCCTCGGTGGGTGACGGTGGATGAAACCTCCAGCCTGGCTTTAACCCGAACAGCCCGAAAAATCCTGGAATTTCTCGAAAAACAGAGTTGACAGTTTCGATCAAAGCCGACAGGATGTGCCTTCCTGCCGCTCATCCCTACTCGCCGTTGCTGTTCCCGTCTCTTTTTTTCAGAAGCGACCTGTTGGCTGACCCAAAAGAAATCTGGCTGCTTGTACCGGATTGTGTGTTAAGCCGGACCGGTGTTGGAAATAAAGAATTTGTCAGTACCACCTGCGTGAGCGGGTGGGTTGGAGAGCCGGTAGACCCACCCACTGACGCAGGTGGTACTGACTCATCGCTTCTTCTTTTTGGAAATCCAGGCATGACCAACGAAGCTCAACCACCAAAGTCTTCTCAGAGGCTTGACTCGATTGACCTCTTGCGCGGTGTTGTGATGGTGATTATGGCGCTTGATCACGTCCGCGATTTTTTCTCTGGAAATCACATTGACCCCACAAACTTAGCCCAGACCAGCACGGCCTTGTTTCTCACCCGGTGGATTACCCATTTCTGTGCACCGGTGTTTGTTTTCCTGGCTGGAACGGCCATGTTTTTGTCGGCGTCGAAAGGAAAATCAAAAAAAGAACTGGCTTCCTTTCTGGTAACACGGGGGCTCTGGCTGGTGTTTCTGGAACTGACCGTGGTGCGATTCGGCTGGTTTTTTAATTTCAATTATCAGTTGATGGTCGGGCAGGTCATCTGGGCGATTGGGTGGTCAATGGTTGCCCTGGGGGGACTTATTTTTCTGCCAGTATGGGCCGTCACAACCTTTGGAATTCTGATGGTGGCGGTCCACAATCTTTTCGACAATGTTCAGGCGGAAGCATTTGGCCGATTTGATTGGGTGTGGATGATTCTTCACAACACGGGGACCATGGAGGTTTTCCCAGGCAAGTCCTTTGCCGTCAGTTACCCACTCATCCCCTGGATTGGCGTTATGGCCGCCGGGTATGGCTTTGGGCAATTGTATCAACTTGAACCAGCCCAACGGCGGCGGGCTCTCTATGGGTTGGGGAGTGCCCTGGTGGGTTTGTTCATCGTACTGCGCGGAATCAATATCTATGGGAACCCACTTCCCTGGAGTGTTCAACCATCAATGGTCTTTACCGTGCTTTCATTTCTCAACTGTGAGAAATATCCGCCTTCGCTCCTGTACCTGCTTATGACCCTGGGGCCAGCGATTCTGTTTCTGGCTTATTTTGACGGCTCGGTTGGTAAAATCGGTCAACCCTTTGTGACCTTTGGGCGAGTACCGCTGTTTTACTATGTGCTGCACCTGCCCTTGATCAATTTAATCTTTCACATTGACGCCCTCCGGGTGCTGGGTTCACTCGAATTCACCGGACCCTTTAGCATTCCGGAGGACTATGGATACAGTTTGCCAGTTGTGTACCTGGTCTGGATGTGTATTGTCCTGGCGTTGTTTCCCGCCTGTCGGTGGTTTGCCGATGTCAAGCGACGCAGAAAAGACCCATGGCTGAGTTATCTTTAAAAATCATCGCAGTTTGTAGGCAATGGTCAGTCGTCAGTCGTTGATAAGTCAGTCGTCAGTAGTCAGTAGTCAGTAGATAAAACCCGGATAGTTGAATCCGTGGAATACTTGAAAAGAATTGTTCCTAAATGACCCAAATGGAACTAAATACACTTGACAGACACCTTAGAACCCCAACACTCTACTGACGACTGACTATTAACTACTGACTGGTGTAATTGAGATTTGGGCTGAGCCAGCGTTCAGCCTCGGCCAGCGGAATTCCCTTCCGGCGGCTGTAATCCAGCACTTGATCACGTTCCAGACGCCCAACGGCAAAATATTTGGCTTCCGGATGGGCAAAATACAGACCACTGACCGAACTGGCCGGATACATGGCAAAACTCTCGGTTAAGGTAATGCCGGTGTTTTTCTCAACCTGGAGCAGGTCAAAGAGACTCCGTTTTTCAGTGTGGTCCGGTTGGGCCGGATAGCCTGGTGCCGGTCGAATGCCCCGATATTTCTCTTTGATCAATTCTTCCGGGCTCAGGTTTTCAGTCTGACCATACCCCCACGCCTGGCGGGCCTGCTGATGTAAATTCTCGGCAAAAGCTTCGGCCAGTCGGTCAGAAAGGGCTTTGACCAGGATCGAACTGTAATCATCATGATCGGCTTCGTACTGCCGGCAGAGTTCGTCCATACCAATGCCTGCCGTGACAGCAAATCCGCCAATATAGTCAGCCCGGCCAGATTCTTTTGGCGCGACAAAATCAGCCAGCGCCAGTTGAGATTGACCCGACGATTTTTCGGATTGCTGCCGCAGGGTATAAAAACGGGTCAGTACTTCGGTTCGGGCGTCATCAGCATAGACCTCGATGTCATCTCCGACGCTGTTGGCCGGAAATAATCCAAAAACGCCGTGCGCGGTGATTTGCTGGTCAGAAATGATTTTTTCAAGCATTTTCTGAGCATCGGCGAAAAGCTCACGGGCTTTATCACCAATGACTGGATCATCGAAAATCTTTGGATACCGCCCGCGAAGTTCCCAGGCATGGAAAAACGGTGACCAGTCAATGTAGGGCACCAGTTTCTCAAGCGGATAATCGGTCAAAACCTGGATTCCGATCTGGGTTGGAACATCAATTTCAGCCTGACGCCAGTCAAATCGCGGCTTCCGCATCCGGGCCTGATCGAGCGTCAATGACGTCGCCCGTGCGGTGCGGCCACTATGCTCCTGGCGAAGTTGTTCGAGTTCAGCCCGATTCTTTTCAGCAAATTCAATCTTTAATTCTGAATTGATCAATTGACCGACGACCCCAACCGCCCGCGAAGCGTCAATGACGTGGACCACGGGTTGACCATAATGCGGGGAAATTTTGACGGCAGTATGAATTTTGCTCGTCGTGGCACCGCCAATGAGCAACGGAACACGAAACTGCTGGCGCTCCATTTCTTTGGCGATGTGAATCATTTCATCAAGTGACGGCGTGATGAGTCCGCTCAACCCGATCATATCCACCTGATGCTCGCGGGCCTGTTTCAGAATTGTTTCACAGGGCACCATCACCCCTAAGTCAATGACTTCATAGTTGTTACACCCAAGCACCACCCCGACGATGTTTTTTCCGATGTCGTGAACGTCGCCTTTGACCGTGGCCATCAATACCCTGGCCAGTGCCCGACTGGCGCCACTCGATTGTTTTTCGGCTTCCATATAAGGCTGCAGGACGGCCACCGCTTTTTTCATCACCCGGGCGCTTTTGACGACCTGCGGCAGAAACATTTTTCCAGCGCCAAACAGATCGCCGACGATATTCATGCCATCCATCAAGGGACCTTCAATCACTTCCAGAGGACGGGCATACAACTGGCGGGCTTCTTCGACGTCGGCTTCAATATGCTCAACAATTCCTTTGATCAAGGCATGGCTCAATCGTTCCTGGACGGTCCCTTTTCGCCAGTCAGCATCTTTGACCTGGGTTTTATCCTGTTGTTTGAATGATTCGGCAAATGTAATCAGGCGTTCGGTTGAGTCTGGGCGCCGGTTGAGCAACACATCTTCAACCAGTTCGAGCAAATCTTTCGGGATTTCTTCATAGACCGCCAGTTGGCCGGCATTCACAATGCCCATGTCGAGCCCGGCCTTGATGGCGTGATAGAGAAATGCCGAGTGCATGGCTTCACGCACCGGATTATTGCCTCGAAAAGAAAACGAAATGTTACTCACACCACCGCTGACTTTGCAGTGCGGCAGGTTTTGTTTAATCCAGCGCGTGGCTTCAATGAAATTGACCGCGTAGTTATTGTGCTCTTCGATGCCGGTGGCAACGGTCAAAATATTGGGATCAAAGATGATGTCTTCCGGTGGAAACCCAACTTTCTCGGTCAGGATGCGATAGGCTCGCTCGCAAATTTCGATTTTGCGTTCATAGGTGTCAGCCTGCCCCTGCTCATCAAAAGCCATCACCACCACCGCCGCCCCATAGCGGCGAACTTTTCGGGCAGATTCGATGAAGGGTGCTTCGCCTTCCTTCAAACTGATCGAGTTGACAATACATTTTCCCTGCACACATTTCAGACCGGCTTCGATGACTGACCATTTCGAACTGTCAATCATCACCGGAACCTTTGAAATATCCGGTTCTGACATCACCAGATGCAGGAATTTGACCATAATGGCTTCGGCATCGAGCATGCCTTCATCCATATTGATATCAATGATTTGGGCACCATTTTCAACCTGCTGGCGGGCAATTGCCAGCGCCTCTTCATATTGCCCCTGCTTAATCAGTTGGGCAAATTTCGGCGAACCAGTCACATTGGTGCGCTCACCGATATTGACGAAGTTCATATCCGGGCGCATCACCAGCGGTTCCAACCCGCTAAACCGGGTCACAGACTGAGGTGATGGAGGAACACGCGGAGTCACTCCTTTCACCGCCGCCGCAATCGCGGAAATATGAAGCGGCGTTGTTCCACAACATCCACCAACAATATTGAGCCAGCCGTTGGCCGCAAACTCCTGGATCAATTCGCCCATAATCTCCGGAGTCTGATCAAATCCACCAAACACATTTGGCAATCCGGCATTGGGATAACAGGTGAGAAAGATCGGCGCCATGTCAGAGAGTTCTTCAACATACGGGCGCATTTCTTTGGCCCCAAACGCGCAATTGATCCCAATACTCAACAATGGAAAATGTGATACCGAAATCCAGAACGCAGCCAGGGTTTGCCCCGAAAGGGTTCGTCCACTTTGGTCCGTAATCGTCACCGAAGCAATGACTGGCACCCGGCGTCCAGTCTCTTCAAATATCCGGTCAATGGCAAAGAGCGCAGCTTTGAGGTTTAAAGTGTCAAACGTGGTTTCCACGAGTAACAGGTCTGAACCGCCGTCCATCAATCCTTTGGCCTGTTCGGCATAGGCTTCGACCAGTTCGTCAAAGGTAACTGACCGGTGGCCTGGATTGTTTACATCACGTGACAGCGACGCCGTTTTATTGGTTGGCCCCATCGAACCCGCCACAAACCGTGGACGTCCATCAAGAGCCATCTGGGCCTCGACGGCCCGACGCGCAACCTGGGCCGACGCCACATTCAAGGCATAGACTTCTGATTCGAGCTGATAGTCAGCCATCGAAATCGAAGTGGCACTAAAGGTATTGGTTTCAATAATATCGGCCCCAGCTTCAAGATATGCCCGGTGGATGGCTTCGATAATGTGGGGCTGTGTAAGCGAGAGAAGATCGTTGCAACCTTTCAAATCACCTGGGTGATCAACAAATTGAGTTCCGCGATAATCGGCCTCTTGCAACTTATAACTTTGAATCATTGTGCCCATTGCGCCATCAATAACCAGAATTCGTTCGCGCAGCAGGCTCCTGA
>DAOQNB010000354.1:0-3149 GCA_035335845.1 Acidobacteriota bacterium
CCCTATTTCTATCCCTGACCCCCGACCCCTGACCCCTGACTCGTATAATTCCCGTCTCCATTTCCCGATGTATTTTCTTTTTGCTGGGATCGGAATGTTGCTGCTGGTGGCTGTGATTGGATGGGTAACCCAGAAACCTGCCCATAGTGAGTGGTCAGAAAGGCCGCAGGATCGGCGTGATCTGGCCCAACTGACAACATCAACTGGGCTTGATATTTATCCGGCGGTTTCTCCGGATGGAAACTCAATTGCCTATAGCTCGGATCGGAGCGGGAAATTTGAAATCTATGTCCGGCCATTAACGCCAGGTGGTCGCGAAATCCAGATAACCAATGACGGCGAGCAGAACTTTCAACCAGCCTGGTCACCTGATGGAAAGATGATTGCCTATTTCTCACAAAATCGTCACGGTATTTACCTCATTCCAGCCCTGGGTGGCGTGGCCAAGCAGCTCACAGAATTTGGATCACAGCCTGATTGGTCACCTGACGGAAAAACAATTGTTTTTCAAGAAGATGAACTCTCTGATTTGGCGCCAGTTGCCCTCAGTGCGCTACCACCTTCGACATTGTGGACGATTCCAGCACAAGGTGGTGCGCCACGCCAGATCACAAAAATTCAAAAACCATCAGGTGGACATGGGGCACCTCACTGGTCTCCCGATGGCAAATGGATCGTGTTTATTGCCTATGAATTTGTTTATAACCTGGGAGATGCCGGGATCTGGGTTGTGTCACCTGAAACAGGCGTGATGAATCGGCTTTCCTGGAATCCACATCTGACCTTCAGTCCGATTTTTTCGCCTGATGGGAAAGCCATTTATTATGTGGGAATGTCTTCGTCCAAGAATTTGTACCTGTGGAAAATTGATTTTAACTCTGAGACTGGAAAACCAAATGGGAAGCCAGTTGAGGTAACCAATACGGGCTATTCATTGATCAAGTACCTGTCAATGTCGCCGGATGGCAAACGGATCTATTACACGGCCTTGAATATGACCAACAACCTGTGGTCAGTTCCGGTCTCGTCAACCACCGGAGAGGCAACCGGCGAGCCCCATGCCTTGACCAGCGACACCAGTTTCCGCAAAACGCTGCCAGCTTTCTCGGCTGATGGCCGCAAGATTGCCTATGATGTTCGGGTCGCTGGTGCCAGACCTGATGTCTGGATTATGGATGCGGATGGGAAAAACCAGACCCAGGTAACCACTGACGAGCACAATGATTCTTTGCTCGGATGGCTGCCGGACAATGATCAGGTCGTTTTTGTATCTGATCGAAACCGGGAAATGTTTTTTTGGATGGCTTCGACCCGGCGTGGGATAGAAAAACCATTGACCCAGTTTACCCACCCAGGTGGACACGGGCGGTTGTCACCGGATGGGAAGTTCATTGCCTATGATGTGCCTTTTGATAATGCCGTCAATGTCTGGGTTGCCGCACTCGATGGCAGCGGACTACGGCAAGTAACCACTGGTCCTGGATTTACGGCCTTTCCTGCCTGGTCATCTGATGGTAAATGGCTGGCGGTTGAAATCAAAGATCGTGGTTTTTGCAACGTTGGGATTGTTCCAATCGAAGGTGGTCCAGTCACCCAGTTGACCTTTGAACAGGGCCAAAACTGGCCATACACCTGGTCTCCGGACAGTTCAAAAATTGCACTGGCCAAGTACAAAGACGGCTTCTGGAATGTGTGGTGGATTTCACCAACCACACGGGAACAAAAACAAATCACGAGCTTTGCCAGGCCAAATTGTTATATCCGCTATCCGGCCTGGTCTCCCAAAGGCGATCAAATTGTCTTCGAACACGCCGAAATCACCGGCAATATCTGGTCAATGACGGTGGGAGAATGACCAGCAGGACTGAAGAAAATCGGGCTGAAGAATGCGGGCTCAGGGCTGAAGATTCGCAAGCTCAGGGCTGAAGACACTGGGCAGAGAAGCGAAATAATTGGAAAATATGTGTTTCCCTCGGCCCTGAGCCCAAAATGGCAGTACCCATTCCTACCTCCCACTATGAGCCAAGGGAAGCTGAATCAAGAACCTGTTGGGCCAGGCGGTAGGATGATTGATTCTGAGGATCGTACAGCGCAACCACAACGGCGACGTTTTCATTCCGATTGAGCACCACCCCAACCAGTTCAAGGTTTTTCCCATTGAGCATCATTGTTCCAGTCAAGAACAGGCGGGAAGGATTGGTTGGGTCGTTGCTCGCCTGAATCTGGGGCGGAGCATCTTTTTCATTTGTGCTTCGGAGATTTTGGTTGGCAGCGGAGGCGATTGCCTGAATATCAGGTTGAATGCCCGTGTGAAACACGACGCTCTCAATATGGACCAAAATTCCATCCTGATTCCATTGATAAATCTGATTATGGTCAATCTGGTTTTTGACATTCTCCTGAACTAAATCTGTTTGGAGAGACGGCTGACCTGGAAGATCAATATGTAGCGCCGCTTTGCCAAGTTGAAATCGTTTTAAACCAACCGTTCCTACCTGCTGTTGAGACCGTTGGTTTGGTTTCGGGAAAAACAAGTATCCAGTGACTGAAAGCGTAACCCATCCCAACACAAGAATTACCCCTAACCCGCTTAATAGCATTCCAACCAGAGCTTTTCGTTGAGTTGGTTTCCAATCTGGATCACTTTGGTCAGAACCCCCGAGCAACTCCAGAATTTTAAATCCTTTGACACACACACCGCCTCCAAGTGCAAGAACTGAAGCACAGTGTCCAAGGGATTGCAGCCCTGGTGGCAAGAACATCCCCGTACCTGACAGGAGAATAATCGCAAGTCCAAGCCATCGGTAAAAACGGCTGGTTCCAAAGCCCATCACGGCCATTCCTGCCCCAATTAGAAATCCAATTGAGGCCATGCTGGCTACAGAAGCTCCCAGGGCCAGGGCGCCAAATGTTCGAACAAACCAGGCATCATTGACGGCCTCGTTAAACCGTGCTGCAACCGGGTCAATTTCAGATAATTTCGGTTCAAAAATACTCATAAGGATTGTAAATAAAGTAGGTACACGACTATTTTGGTGACGGGTGATGGGTGCATAACACCACATGGCAATGACATCACTGCCAGTTCAGGGAACGAAAACCAGCCCGCAAAGATTTGATTTGGATTGACCAAATCCGTCGCCTTCAGC
>DAOQNB010000354.1:3249-6400 GCA_035335845.1 Acidobacteriota bacterium
CGAAAACCAGCCCGCAAAGATTTGATTTGGATTGACCAAATCCGTCGCCTTCAGCCTTGAGCTTGCGAATCTTCAGCCCAATATTCTTCAGCCCGCTTTCTTCAGCCCCAACCTTCAGATTGCGTGCAGCGGGTAGCCCGTAATCATCACATCATTGCCGACATGTTTGACTTCGACATCCACTAATCGGAGTGACTCATCCAGACGGGCAAAACCGTCTCCGGCCACAGCACTGGTGGCCAAACGTCCGCCAATTAACAGCGGCGCAATAAAAAAGGTCACTTTATCAATCAACATCGAGGTCAGAAACGAGCCGGCGACTTCGGCACCGCCTTCAACCAGCACACTGGTGACGTGGTGGTCAGCCAGACTTTGAAGGACTGCAGGCAAATCCAATCGTGGGCGCTGGGTTTCCGGGTCGAAAAACGATGGAACGTGAAAGACTCGCACACCGTGCGCTTCAAGTTGTCGCTGGCGTTCCCGTTTATCTCCCTCTTCGTCGGTAAAGACCCACACCGGCGCCTCAAACGCGGTTTGGACCAGGGACGAGGTGAGTGGCAGTCGTAGTTCAGAATCCAGAATGAGGCGTTTGACTGGTTGATGACGGGGCAAGTTTCCGCGATAGGTGAGCGCCGGGTCATCGGCAATGGCCGTCACAATGCCAACCATAACGGCATCATATCCATAGCGGAGTTTTTGAACTTCGATGCGGGCGGCTTCACCGGTAATCCATTGCGCATCTCCGGTTCGGGTAGCAGTCCGGCCATCCAGACTCATGGCCGTTTTCAAATGGATGAAAGGCCGACCTTTGGTGTGATAGGTCACAAACACTTCGTTGAGATGTCGGCTTTCGCGTTCACCAATACCGACGAGGACTTCAATCCCCGCGGCTTCGAGTTGTTCAAATCCTTTTCCAAATACCTGTGGGTTTGGGTCGCGCATCGCAGAAACAACTCGGGTAATTCCCGCCTGAATAATCGCCTGGGTGCAGGGTGGGGTGCGGCCAAAGTGGGCACAGGGTTCAAGGTTGGTGTACATCGTGGCCCCCCGCGCCAGTTCACCGGCTTCTTCGAGGGCGTTGACTTCGGCGTGGCGGCGTTCTTCAAAACGATGACACCCTCGCCCGATGATCTGACCATCTTTGACCACAATCGCACCAACCATCGGGTTGGGGCTCACCAGGCCACGGCCTTGAGCCGCCAACAGCAGGGTTTCTCGAATAAATACCAGATCGTCCATATTTTTTTAGGGTTCAGGGTTCAGGGTTCAGGGTTCAGGGTAAATTATTGGAAAAATTCGGTTTTCCTAAACCCCAAGCCCGATGCCCTGAGCCCGAAATGGTGTGACTTCTTTAGGAATGATCTCAACCTGGTTTGCAGCCGTGAGTGGGAGATGGATCGGTTCTTCCAAATCAGATTCTGAGTCAGAACAAGTTGGGTCAGGAGATGGCAGGCTCTCACCCTGGAAAATACAGGCTTCTGCCATATCAACCAGAGCCCCTGCCAGCAGGCGGCGAGTTTCCTCCAGCGAAGAACCAAATGTAATTACTCCTGGAAAATCAAGTACTTCTCCATGAACCCCATTCTCAACGAATTTATACATCGCACGATAAGTAATCATTCGTCCCTCTTCTAAATCCTCAAAACGTTTCGGCTGGAATGCCCAATGTTCGCACCTGGGCTGCAATATTTTCCAGTTCTTCACGCGAGACGCGGTGTAAATTTTTAGCGGCTGTCGGGCGGTCCAGGCTGTAGAGGTGCACCGCCGTCGGTTTGATCCGTTTCAGATGTGCAAGCCACTGGCTCACTTCCTCGGGTCTGGAGTTGTCAATCACTTCGCCGTCAACTTCACCCCGAAAAAACATGCTCTGAATCATCACCGGCGCTTCAAAGTCGCAGATATCCTCGACGATTTTTCCAAGCGTCAGTTTGCCATAGGGCCGATCTACCTGGCGAAAGGTAGCTTCGGTGCCAGCATCGAGTTTCATCTGGCGCACATCAGCTTTGAGCAATCCGCGCCGGGCCGGGGCAAATTTGAGTCGGGTGGCATTGGTTAAGACAGTCACTTTGGCGTTTGGGGCATAACGGTCGCGAAGTTCGCAGGTTTTGTCAATCAGAAGTTCAAATTTCGGATGCAACGTCGGCTCGCCATTCCCCGCAAACGTGATGGCCGCCAGTTCGATTCCGTGTTTCTGGCATTCCTTGAGTTTGAGTTCAAGTTCTTCGACCAGTTGCTCGACAGTGGGCATTTTCCCAGCAGGCCGATCAGAATCGGTCCAGCCGCATTCGCAATAGGGACAATCAAAATTGCAGACTTTGGTTTCCACCGGCAATGGATTGATTCCAAGACTCGTCCCCAGTCGCCGCGATGGCACTGGCCCATAGACATAAGTCAAATGAAGCATTTTCTCTGGATCAATGTCGTGCATAGATTCCTTTGAGTCAGTAGTCAGTAGTTGATGAGTCAGTAGTTGATGAGTCAGTAGTCAGTAGATAAAACCTGGATATTGCAACCTGTAAAGTTCTTGAAAAGAATTATTCATAACTGACTCAAATAGAACCAAATAGACTTGACAGACAATTCAAAACCCCAACACTCGACAACTGACAACTGACTACTGACTACTGACGACTGACTTTCTTCTTCTTCTGAATCCGATACCGGTCAAATCGGCAGACAGCCTTATAATCGCAATACTGGCAGGTGAGTTCGTTTTGGGCTGGGCGGACCCGGAAATCGCCATCGCGCAGGTGATGCCAGTATCTCCAGACATAATTGATAAGTTGTTTGCGGGTGGCCTGCCAGTCGTCATCGCTCAGATTTGAAGCCGTCCGACCCAGGCCGGTATAGGCTGAAAAATCAGCCCGGTAGAGTCCATTGTTGCGGCGATCCGAACCTGGACGCAACGAATAATACCCGCCGCCGATGACTTCCTGTTCTTCGCGGCAGAAAAGTCGTTCCAGCGCTTCAAGATAGATCGCCATCTGCACATCACGACCAGCCCGCATGTCGTTGATTGACGCCCCGCGTGAGGTTTTGTAGTCATAGGCGACGAGTTTGCCGTCTTCTGAGACATCCACCCGGTCAATTTGTCCGCGCAGCCGCATGATTTCACCGTTTGGACTCGTCAGCAAAAGTGGTTCCCGGAGCG
>DAOQNB010000355.1:0-6390 GCA_035335845.1 Acidobacteriota bacterium
ACCGTCACGGCGGGCGGTGCGATTAGCTCCACCACTGGCGGGAGGGGCACCTCGGTGAAGGGAGGCGCCGATACCGGCTCTGGTTCCTCAGGTTGAACCAGTTGAAACAAACTTGAAAATGAAACTGGAATCCCGGCGGGTTCCTCTGGTTGAGTCTCAACTGCAGGAATGGGGACCGGCTCCGAGATTGGAGCAACGTCCTGGAGCGCTCGCAAACGACTGATCAAGGCCATGTCCTGGCTGGTCAATGGCGCTGATGTTCCCTGGGGTAAAAGCCTGGTAACCTGTTCAAGCGCGTCGTGTAACCCATCAAACACCCTTTTATCAAGCGGTACTTTCTTTTTCTTTACCAGCTCAAGAACACTTTCACACTCCTGGCAGAGTTTTTCAATAGCAGTGAAATTGACGGACCGGGCAGCACCTTTCAGGCTATGAAATTCACGAAATGTTGCTTCGGTGGCTGTCATTTGGGTTGACAGATCAGATGCGGTTTCAAGTTCAACCAGATGTTGGCCAATGACATGCAGTCGCTCGTCGGCTTCGAGGGTAAAGGTCTGCAACAGGCGTTTGAGGAATTCAATTTCGAGATTATCCATATCAAGAATCTGGAACTGAGGACGTCAGGCTGAAAACTTCGGACTGAAAAATCCTTGGGCTCAGGGCCTGGGGCTGAAGATTCGCAAACTCAGGGCTGAAGAAAATGGGTTCCATCCCCTGAGCGCGAGAATTTTTCAGCCTTAGAGATTTTTCACACCCGGTATTGACTGACCAGTTCTTTCAGTCGGTTGCCCATTTCGTTGAGGTTTTGAGCGGCGGTTTTGATTTCATTCATACTCTGGGCATTTTGGATGGAGGCTTGCTTAATGTTGGCCATAGCAATCGTGACCTGATCAACACCGGTCAGTTGTTCCTGGGCCGAAATCAAAATCTGGGTTGAAGCCTGGGCTGAATCTGAAATGATCTGGGTGAGCGATTGGATGGCGCCTCCGGACTCGGTAACCTGTTTGAGTCCTTGCTCAACAGCGGTGCTTCCGCGTTCGGCGGCCTGGACGGCAGACGCGGTCGCGCGCTGGACATCGTTTAAAATGGTTTTAATGCGCGCCGTCGCCTGTTTTGACTGGTCCACCAGATTGCGGACCTCCTGGGCGACCACAGCGAATCCACGGCCATGTTCACCCGCCCGGGCGGCTTCGATTGAAGCATTAATCGCCAGGATATTGGATTGCTCGGAAATATCATTGACGGTGGCAATAATTTCGCTGACGGTTTGGGTCTGGTCGCTCAATTTTTCAATGCTATCGGCAATTTTTTCAACCTGTTGCCGGATATGCTGCATTTCAGCCATGCTTTCACTCACTGACGACAACCCGCTTGATGAAACCTGAACCGAGCGCTGGGATTGTTCGGCCACCTGCCGGGCTTTTTCGCTCGAAATGCGAGCTGTATGTTTGACTTCTTCGACCGTGGTGGCGGTCTGGCTGACAGAGGCGGCTGTTTCAGCCGTACTCGAACTGAGTTGGGACACAGCGCTCATAATCTGGGTGCAGGCACCGGCCAGCGTCAGGACTTCCTGACGAATATGACCGGTTGAGGTTCGCAAGTGTGTCACCATGGTTGCCAGCGAGGTTCCCATCAGGTCAGAAGCTGATTGGGCGGTAACGGTCGTGGTCAGGTCACCCGCCGCAATTCGTTGGGCCAGGTTGGCGGTCTCATGCAATGAAGTCAGCATGCGCGAAAAGGCAAGATTTAAATCTCCGATTTCGTCGCTTCGATCCTGGATAGAAAAACTAAACCCGAGTTCACCAGCCACAATCCGCTCAGCCGCCTGGGCCAGCCTTCCCAACGGCACGGTAATATTGCGGGTGATAAAAAATGCGATCATCCCGGTCAGAAAGGCGCTTATGGCACCACCAAATAACAGTGTCCACTGGGTAATCGCACTGTCACGTTTGGCTTCAGTCTGGCGGGCGCTCATCAACTGGGTTTCTTCGGCTTTGATTTCTGTGGTCAGGTCCAGAATATTCTTCATCAACAACCGGCCTTGATCGGAAACAACCAGTTGTCTGGCCGCCTCAAATCCCTGTTCTTTTCGGGCTTTGATATTGCGTTCGGCAAACAACAATTTTTGCTGGATCAATGGTTCCAACCGATTGAGACGTTGTTGCTGGGTTTGATTATCACGAGTGAGTTCGCGGAGGTGGCTGAAGTCTTTTCCAATTACCGTCTGATTCTCTGCCAGTGACCCAAGGTAAACCTCATCACCCGAAATCGTAAATCCGCGCTGGGCAGACTCGACCTGGGACAGGCGGATGAGCAAATCATCAAGACTTTGAATGACCTCGTTGGTGTGGTTGACCAGGTCAGTACTCTCAATCAACCGGGTGGTATTGCGATACGAACTCCCGGCAAGTACCAGTAAAATCACCAGAATCAAGAAAAAGCTACCCGCAACTTTTCTTCCAACCGTCAAACGCATGGGGAATTCTCCTAAGTCAGTAGTCAGTAGTCAGTAGTCGAGTGTTGGGATTTTGGAATTGGTGTCAAGTGCATTTTATTCTACTGCCGTAGTTTACGGCTGACTCAAAAATCAAAGTTCGACTGATTCTGAAACCACAAAATGTTCATCTGCCAGGAGTTGAGCGCCATCAAGCACGATGGTTTGTTCTTTCCACAGTCCACGGGCAAAGGTTGCACCAAGGCCGGTGAAAATTGCTGGCAAGGGTTGGATTTCTTCAGGTGAGATCAGTGTGATATCTGAAATGGAGTCAACTCGAACCGCAAATTCGTGCTCTGGAGAAGCCAAAATAATAGCCCAGCCGGGGCCTGAGAAGGGGGGAGGGCTCAGGCCAAGCACAGCGCTCAGATCTAAAACCGAGGTCATGTGTCCGCGCACATTGATGACACCTGACACAAAAGAAGGGCAGCACGGAATAGTGGTAATCTGGGGGAGCTTGAGGACTTCGCGGATACATTGGCCATCAATCGCAAAACTGGCGGTGCTTAATTGAAACAGCAGGTATTTATCTTTGTTATCAGACGGATCAATCAGGTGATGCTCGACCAGCTTTTGGGCCCGTTCCCATAAAAGCTGCTTTTCGGCTTCGGTTATATGCTCAAGTGGTGTACGGCTCATTCTGATTTGGGATGGGACTCACAGTGTATGGTTACGATTGACGACTCGTTATCTCACTGCCTTGCTCTTTGCTCGCTGCCAGTTCGCCGATCATGGCTTTAACGCGTCCAACGGTGATGCCTTCGGCGTGAGCAACCAGTTCAGTATCTGCCTGCCGGTTTAACAACACCAGTGCATTGCGCCAGGCACGCTGGGCCAACTGGAACTTGCCCTGGCTCTGGTACAAAACCCCAGTCAGATAGTGGGCCAGGATAAAATCCGGATCCAGGAAAATGACCTGTCTTAACCCTCGAAGCGCCGCTTCGGTGTCACCCTGTTCAGATTGCGTTACCGCCTCCAGAAAATGGGATACCGGATCAAGTTTATCAGCCTCAAACAGCGATTGACTGTGGGCCGAAGTGGCTGAAATATTTCCGCCAGCGGGCAGTTTTTGCCAGTCACGCGCTGGGGTCAGCCGCAGCACAGGCTCGGAGGTGAGTCGTGGCGTGGCAGCCTGTATCGCGGCTGGCAAGGTAGTCGCCAAAACTGGCTCAAATCCGGGCGGCACTGGTTCAGGATTGAGGGGAAGCGCGGGTTGAATGAAAGTTAACTCCCGACCCGATTTGTGAAAGATAATCGCATTGGGTGAGTATTTGCGCTCCAGGGCCGGTGTATTGATTGAAGCAACTTCATTCAGGCTTGAAAAAAACCAGCCGGGCGCTGTCAGGCACTGAGTAAACTGCTGGAGCAGCCGGCGCCGGGTCTCCGGAGCAAAATACATCAACACATTGCGACATAAAATCAAATCAAAGCTGCCCGGTCCGGCCAGTGGCGGAGGGAACGCATCGCTTGCCAGATTGTGGCGTTCAAACCTGACCAGTGAGCAAACCTGAGGATCTAACTGATAGGTTTGGTCTGAAGTTCTGGTAAAAAACCTGGATCGGATGGCTTCCGGAGTCATCCGAAATGACCAGTCACGATATATTCCACCTCTGGCTTGCTTTAAAACCGCTGGATTGACATCAGTGCCGATCAACGTGAGGTTCCATTGAGCCAGATCTGGAAGTAACCGCGTGAGCAATATGGCAACTGAGTATATTTCCTCTCCGGTTGAGCAGCCAGCGCTCCAGATGCGTAAAAACCGACCTGTATGTTGCCGCGAGCGAATTAAATCGGGGAGGATTTCCTGTTCCAGTACATCAAACACTGGTTTCTCACGAAAAAAATAGGTCTCGGTAATCGTCAGATGACAGATCAATGCGTCAACTATCGAGTGGGGAAAATGTGGCAGGTCACCGAGGACCTGAATGGCGGTCTCGGCGTCTGGCAACCCCAGATCACGAGCCACCAGACCAAGGCGGTAATACAAATCCCGCCATTGTTCGGGTGGATAATCCAGACCGAGTTGCCGGGCGACCTGTCGGGCAACCCGATGGAGCGCCAGTTCAAGTGACTGAGAAAAACGAACGGACTGTTGCATTGAGCTTTCCATCTTTCAAAAAACCAGACAGGACCAAATGACACATCAATTCAGATTTCTTCATCTGTGACAGGGATTTCGCCACTATCTGCCTGAGCGGTTAACATAAAAACTGATTCTTGAGATTCATCGCCTGAACGGTCTGAAACAGGCGGTGCAGATCTGGTAAATAGACGGTGGTAGTGCGATTGGTCATGATTTTGGTGTGTTGTAACCACTCGGGGCCTTCAGGGTGGGCTTCGAGCTGAGTGTCCTGAGCGATAGGGACCACTCCGATGACCTTGTCAACCACCAAAACCAGAAGCTGTTTGGAATGCCTGATCACCAACAAAAAATCCTGGGGTGCCACAAAGGGCGGCGGAAATCCCCACCACCATCTCAAGCTCACCGTGGGCAGCAAATCACCCTTGTAATTTGTCAATCCAACCACCGGCGAAGCGGCTCCAGAGAAAGGAATCAACGTCACCATCGGTGTTACACGCTCGACCAGTGCCAGATCAATGGCACATTGTCGGTTATCAATCGAAAAAACCAGATACTCGTGCTCCAAAATACCTCCCCCGCTCCAAAATGCCTCACTCAACCAGCGGGTCATCTTTTCAACGATCTTTTCGGGTCTAAATTGTCCTGGATCCCGACTGTCTAAAGTACAAAAACTGTGCCACAGAAATAGAGGCTTGATGGCCTGATCGCGAACGAACCAACCAGGCTCGATCAATCGTGCATCTGTTCGACGGGGGCGGGAAAGAACGATTCCAAAACAGTGAATCCTGATCTGCTACCCGTTGCAGGTGATCAAAAAATCGTCGGTGCAATGGCAGCAGTGTCAGGAATATGACAAAAATTTTATATTTCTTCAATTATGAACAGCTCCCAAAATATTGACAATAGTGATTTTCTGCCCACAATAGAGTCAAGACGTTAGCATTTGATTGTCTTCTGCCCATTATCGTTTGACCAGAATGACACTGGTTTGAGGTTGACCAGGTATGGAACACCAGCAAATCCTCATTGCCTGTATCGGAAATATCTTTTTTGGGGATGATGCCTTTGGGGTCGAAGTGGCCCGAGCATTGTCACAGCGGTGTTTGCCCGAAGAAGTGGTGGTGGTTGATTACGGCATCCATGGGCTGGACCTGGCATTTGCGCTCCTTGATGGATATGAAGCAGTTATTTTAGTGGATGCTGTCCGGCGAGGTGGGCAACCAGGCACACTCTATCTGATCGAACCGGATTCCACTGACATCAAAGCTTCAGCCGATCAATCCTTGATCATTGAATCACACCGCCTGAATCCAATGCGTGTCCTGGCTTTTGCCCAGTCAATGGGTGCCCGGCTCAACCGCATCCTGCTGATCGGATGTGAAGTGACGTCACCAGATTTGCTTGAGGAAATGACCATGGAGTTAAGCCCTGCGGTTCAGGCAGCAATTCCTTCAGCCGTTGAATTTATTGAATTACTGATTACCAAGATCCTGGACGAAGATTTCGACGCCTGGTATCCGCGTGCCACCCAGGGGAAATTTGGGAGTCTTCCGATTTCAGGCTGGAAAGCCTGACCTGTCCCGGCCATAAGCGCCAGGATAAGAGTTTTAGGTCTGAAGGGGCGTCGTTTAATAATACCAGTTTGTAGTCAGTAGCCAGTCGTCAGTAGTTCGCTAAGTTTATTTTATTGAATCATTTGACTGTTTGCTAATACGAGGATCTCATTGCAAATTGGTATAAGTACCTTGCCATAAACGTTCTGAGCTATTGGGTTTGGTACGTGGTTGATTTTTTTCGTGGTTTCCGTGGTGAA
>DAOQNB010000356.1:0-6375 GCA_035335845.1 Acidobacteriota bacterium
ATTTTTTTCATCCCTCATCCTTCATCCCTCATCCCTTCCGAAACCCCTGAACCCTACCCCATGATCCAGCTTCCAACTGCCCTTCAACCCTGGGCCGAACACCTCGAATTGTTTCCGGCTGAACTCCAATTGAGCCTTGGTCAACTGGTGCGCCGCCTGGATCAACTCATTGGACCGCTACACGTCAACACCCATCAGTTGAGTGGCGAACCAGATGGCTTTGACGGCATCGTTCGTCGGGGAAGTTACGAACGGCTGCTGCTGTCAGAATGGGTGCTCGCGGATGAGGTCCCGGACGAATTTATCCGCCGGGCGGCAGTTGGTGAACATTCATTTTTCAACCTTGCCCGCCGCTCTCCCGCCGGGGCCACAGTTTCAGTGGCGTTGTTTGATGCCGGCCCCAATCAACTTGGACAACCACGGCTGGTCCATCTGGCAGCATTGATCGTTTTAGCCCGTCGCGCGGCCCAGGCCCGCACACCGTTTCAATGGGGAATTCTTCAATCTCCGGAAACGCCGCTCCTGACTGGCGTTACCGAAGCCAGCGTTCTGACGCTGCTCCGGGCGCGGAGCCACCGCGAAATAACCGAACAGGACCTGGAAACGTGGTTTTCAATCCTTGGAATTTCATCCGCACCTGAAGATTTCTGGCTGGTCAGCGGTCCCCGAAGTCGCCAATTTTCGCGACTGTCAAATGTTTCCAGGCTGGAAGTCAATGATCTGGTCAGCACACCCAACCGGGTTCTGGTCACGATTGCAACTCGCACCCGGACGATCCCAGAAATCGAACTTGAACTACCTGATGACCAGGCATCGGTTCGCCTGCTGCGCGACCCATTTCAGGTCTCGCGGCTACCATCCAAACTTGTTCTAGGGAGTCAGTATGTTCCAGCGTCAAATTTTGTCTTTAGCTTTAACCACACCAAGCTGTTTGCCCGCTCAACACAGGGCGAGTTGATCGCCTATCCAATTCCGAATTCACCACGCGCCCCGGTTGGGAAACCGCGCCTCTATCACAGCAAATCCAAATTGACGATTGCCGCGGTTGGGCGCATCAAGAAAACAATGTGGATTCTGACCAGCACCGGAAAAGTCATTAGCTCAGAGTCGTTGCGTGGCGGATGGGACGGCTTTCTGGATACTGATTTTGCGGTGCCGGACTGGGTTGAACCGTTTCAAACACCAGTAAACGCCGGCCCACTCCATCAGATTTTTTACCTGACCAGCCCACAGGCTGAACTCCTGACGCTGGACGGGGACGGGCGACTTTTTTCCCTGACGCTCCAGAACGGTCAGGGACAGGCTGCACTGCACGGGCCGTATGTCAAAGCGATTACTCAACTTGGCTCGAAAATTATTTATATTCGCCAGCTTCAGAAAAAAGGCTGGGGCGTGGTGTCGGTTGAAACCGATCAAAAATTCACGCACATTGTCGAAGGCGAAGGCAACCAGGCGTTTTTCGGATTTGGCTATGGTGATGGAGATTCGAAAGTCGGACTCTTCGCCGTCCACCGGGGCGGCCAGGAATGGGTTGTTATGAACCGCACGGGAGAGCAAATCTATCGCCAGCCAACCGGTACGACGGTGATTGGGATCATCGGCCCCATTGCCCGGTCAAACCGTGAAACTCCGGCCCTGGTGGTGCTCGATGACGACCGGCGAACGATCCATCTCCTGGGCAGAAACTGGAGTCACAGCCTGCCACGCTTTGCCCATCAGATTGATCAGGTCACGCTTTCGACCACGCACCCAATGATGGCCTATTCAACCGTGGCTGGCGAAGTCGGACTGTATTCATTTTTTGATGAGAAGGTATTTACGTTGCTACGCGGGGTTGAAAAATCGGGCTGAAGAAACCGGGCTGAGGGCTAAGGGCTGAGGGCTTGGGGTATTAAACCCGTTTTCTTCTGCCCCGAGCTTGCGAGTCTTCAGCCCCCAGCCCCAAGCCCGACGTCTTCAGCCCCGAGCTTGCGAGTCTTCACCCCCTGGCCCGACGTCTTCAGCCCCTAGCCCTGAGCCCGAGTGTATGATGACCAACTCCCTTTATCCCCGAAACCTGGTTCACCGTGGTGTGGTCGAGGCGGCGGGGATCCTGATTCCAATCAATTTGTGTGGTGTCGCCGAAGCCCAGCGGCGGGTCATTGGCCATTGGGAAACCGGGGCACGTGTGTTTCGCGTGGCTGGGGGCTATCTGGTGCAATTTTCGGCTTCTCGTCTGATTGATTGCCGTCTGGCAGATGGGTCGCCGGTGGTTGCGCTGGGAAAAACACTGAGCACCGTTCCACTTACCAGCCAGGAACTCAAAACTCTTGAGCCACAGCCTCATTCGCTCATCACGGCCCAGGGCGGGCAAATTCATATTGAACCGCTGGCCGAACAAAAGCTGGAAACCATTTCAACCTGGATTGACCTGAGCAACTTTCAAGCGGTTGAAGTGACATCGATGGGAAGCCCACCGCCGGCGGTTATTGAAGCCGCTCCGGCACTGACCTTTGACCCCCGGCAGCAACTCGATGGCGTCCCGCCGGCCTCACCACAAATGGCTGAAGTTATTGCCGCACTGACGCGACCGGTCAGAGTGCAATCGGCGCCACCTTCCACCGCAACAACTTCAACACAGAGCCAGTCACCAGGATTTTTGGCACGCCTGCTTACTCAAATCAAACTTCTGACAACTTTCCTGAGCAGCAAAGAAGTCACCACATCTGCTACAGCCCGTTCAAATTCAGCCAAATCGGGATCAAAAACATCACCACAGCCATCTGCCCTTTCGGCTCGTCCCTGGTGGCGGCAACTGGCTGATACAATCGGGCAATTGTTTGGAAGCAAGCAGTCAGAACCACCTGATGATCAACTCCGGGTGTTGCCACCAGCGCCACAATCAATGCTCGAAAATTTGTCTATCTGGGCCCGCCAGCTCACCGCCCGATTTTTGCTCTTTAGTCGCCTGGCCCACCTGATTGGTCAGCAACAGGCACAATATCTGAGCAAGATGATGGATATGTTTGAACGTGGAGACCTGCACGAAGCCCTGCGTCACGCGATTCCGCTCAGCAGCCTGCCCGGCGAAGGAAAATCCGTTCCGGCACTCAGCGTCCCGACACCACGCAGCCGGCTGAGCATTTCGCCCTATCAGCAAGGCACAGGGTCATCTATCGGCATGGGTGAAGCACTCTTTGCCCAGCTTCGTCAGTTATATCGGGCGGCGTTTGATCGCCTGAACGCTCACGGGAAAATTGAGGAAGCCGCGTTTGTCCTGGCCGAACTCCTGCAGGAAAACGAAGAAGCCGTTGCCTTTCTGGAACGCCACGGCAGGCTCAGATTGGCAGCGGAAATGGCCGAAGCCCGGCAACTCGCTGCCGGACTCGTGGTGCGCCAGTGGTTTCTGGCTGGAAATCGGCGGCGAGCAGTCACACTTGCCCGGCGAACCGGTGCCTTTGCCGATGCCATTGTTCGACTTGAAAAAACCGATCCGCAACAGGCAAACACGCTCCGACTGCTCTGGGCCACGACTCAGGCTGAGGCAGGTGAATATCCGGCAGCGGTCAACACAATCTGGCCAGTTTCCGAAGCTCGCCACATTGCGGCGGATTGGATCGAATGTGCCATTGCCGGAGGTGGCGTGGCGGCAGGTCAAATGCTGGCGTATAAACTGACACTCTTTCCAACCGACCATGAAGCGATGAGCGGGCCGATCCTCGACCTGCTGGCTGAGGAAGATGCTGAAAAAGCCCCACTTCGGGCGGCATTTCGGCGAACACTGGTGGCCGATGCCCCGAAAGGCCCGGTGCCACAAATGCTTGCCAGAGCCGCAGTTCGGGCAACGATTCGGGATATGAGTCAGGGGCACATTCAAACCACCACCAATGAACTCACCAATCTGCTGACTTTTGCCAGCGATGCGGCACTTCGCACGGATGTTCCAACCGTAACCAGCCCGCATCTGCCAAAATTGCAAACCAGCCCCAAACCTCGGATTTTTACGGCGGACGCCACGGACACTGGCCTGATGCCAGTGTATGATGCCGCCTACCTGCCGGATGGAAAGTGCCTGGTTGCGATTGGGGAATCAGGGATTCGGTTGCTCTCAAATCAAGGGAAAACACTGACCCACTTTGACAAACCAGCCACAGCACTGGTGCTCTCGGACCAGGGCAACCGGGCGATTGGTTTGATCCGACGTGGCGAAGTCTGGAAACTGACCAAACTTGATCTGACCACTCGCAGCGCCTCGGACTGGTGTGAAGCTGAACTCTCTGATTTTGCCCGCGATTTTGATGGGCAGACCTGGGTAGTCAATTCACGGGATGACATTCTGGTGATTGACACACTCGGGAAACGCTTTGAGGCCCTGTGGCGCATTCCCGAAGTTGGCCGAACGCTGACGATCTCTCGTTCGACCAGCCAGTGTTCGTTATTTGTTGTCAATGGCCAGCATAAACAGGTCGAAATCTGGACCTATGCGCTGCCCCAGTTTCGCCTGCAAAGTCGCGAAGCCATCACGTTCACTCCGGACCCGGTGCTTGAGCGCACTGTGGCGTTGAATCCAGGTGGATTTTCCCTGAACGCCGCTCTCCAAACCGACACACATCTTGTCCAGGTAACCCGTTGCTGGCAAAAATCATTCTTAAGCAAACAGGAACTGACCACTGCCACCGCACTCTCGCCAAATCAGCCAGTTCTGACCACGAACTGGATGGTTATTCCCGTACGCACCGAAAACGAAGTTCGTGTCTATGTGCTCGACTGGGCCCACACCCAGACGCGGCTTGAGCTTCTATTGAATGCCACGAGAGAGATTTCGCTCCGGTTGACAAATGATGATACACTGACGATTTGCGACCATCGGGGTCGCATCTTTGTGTTTGAACTGACCTATGGTAACCAGCTCCGCAACCTGCGGATGGGAATGTAGGGCTTGGGGCTGAGGGCTAAGGGCTGAAGAAATTGGGAAAAATGTCGAGTTGATTTTATTTGCTATCCTTTATTCTTTCTGGTGTCTCAAATTCTTAACCCTCAGCCCCAAGCCCTTAGCCCAGGTAATTTCATCAATCACCGTGCCCCTTATCATCTTCTATGTACTCTGCCGATCCATCACCTGCATTTATTGATTTTCCTGCCGTTGACACACTTTCGACGGAGATCAAATTCCAGCTTATTCAGGAAATCACTCACAAAATCAGCACATCGCTCGATATTGATGAAATTCTGAACCTGATCATTGATGCCGTGCGCTCGTTTGTCCGCTATGACGCGGCGGCAATCTATATTGTCGAAAGCAAATCCAATGAAAAGCGAATGCAGGCGCTGGTTCATCGGGCCTATGATGTCTCGCGAACCAACATGCTGCGATTGAAATTTGGCGAAGGGCTGGTCGGCTGGGTCATCAAAAACAGCAAAGGTGTGATCATCCCGGATGTTCGAAACGACAGCCGCTATATCGAAGCCGACCCGGAAACAAAATCTGAAATCGTGGCCCCGATTATTTCAAACGGCAAAGTTATCGGTGCTTTTAACCTGGAAAGCCACGAAAAAACCACTTACACCGAACGCGACCTGGATATGCTGATGTTTTTTGCCGGAACGGCTGCCATTTCAATTGAAAAAGCCTTTCTGCACCAGGAACGCCTTGAAAAGAAACGACTTGAAAGTGAGCTGGGGATTGCCCGCCAGGTTCAATTGAGCTTGCTGCCAGATCGGGATCCTGTGATTCCCGGATTCGATATTTCTGGCGCCAACTTCCCAACTGAAGAAGTCAGTGGCGACTCATTTGACTTTATCTCATTTCCCAATCAGCAACTGGGTATTTGTATTGCCGACGTTTCAGGAAAAGGGATTCCAGCGGCTCTGATTATGGCCAGTTTTCGGGCTTCGCTCCGGGCCCAGGTCCGCAATGATTACGCCATTCGGAGCATCTTTCGAAAGGTGAACTATCTGCTCTGGGAAAGCGTGACCGGGGCCCAATATGTCACAGCGATTTATGGGGTGCTTGATCCGTTTTCGCATCGGTTTACGTATGCTGACGCCGGTCACAACCCGATGATTTTGCTCCGGGCAGACAACACCCACCTGGAACTCTCGTGTGGAAACACGGTTTTGGGAATGTTTGAAGACATTGACTATCGTGAATGCAATCGCCGGTTGAAACCAGGAGAAATCGTGATTCTCTATACTGACGGTGTCACCGAAGCGGCTCGCGATGGCGTCGAACTCGGCCCCCAGGGCTTGATCAACATTGTCAAAGAGTTGCGCCACCTGCCAGCCCGCGAAATGGTTCACCAGATTTATGAAGCTGTCCGCAAATACGCCCAGCAGTCGGTCCTTGACGACGATTTGACCGTTGTCATTATCAAGGTGCTTGAAGAGCAAAAGAAT
>DAOQNB010000357.1:0-6352 GCA_035335845.1 Acidobacteriota bacterium
AGCCAACCGCCAGCAAACCATGGAAGAACTGTTCTTTCAGTTGGAAACCGCCTTTGCACAGACCGATTACAAAATCCCGATTCCAGCCAAAATCACCTGGCGGTCAGCCTCTGGCGAAGCACCGCTGGCAGAAATTTCCTCTGACAAATTTCTCAACAGAAAAGAGCTTGAATCACAGGAAACAATTGAAAGCAAAGGTGTGACTGTTGAAACTATGGAACCAGGGCTTTCGATTTCCCTGGACCAGAAATCAACCATTCCGCCGCCATCCACGCCGCCCCACCTGCCTGCGATTCACAAACCCCAGGTCAACTTTTCAGATACGGCGGCGATGGCTCAACCCGTATCGCCGCCGCCCAATCCACTCCTCAAATCACAGTCTTCGCTTGAAATCCCCCCAGTAGTTTCGACACCGGAACCGGCGCCCAGACGGAACCTGGTCCTGATGATTGTGGTGGTGCTCGTGGTTGTGGTGGGTGGAATTGGCCTGGTGCTGAGTCTCAATCGTACGGCTTCCCCGACAGGAACGCCCGAAAAAACCACCGCTGGAAGCGAAGTACCTCCGGGAATGGTTCTGGTCACTGGCGGAGCGATGGTGATGGGAAATAATGCCTCGATGGATTCGGCTGAAAAGCCAGAACACGAAGTTCAGGTTGGCTCTTTCCTGATTGATACGGTTGAAGTCACCAACGAGGAGTTTCTCAAATTCATTCAGGCAACAAATCAGCCAGCCCCACCACATTGGAAAAACGGCACCTATCCACCCGGAGAAGGCAAATACCCGGTAACCAACCTGCACTGGACTGAAGCTCAGGCATTTGCCCGCTGGGCTGGCAAACGTCTGCCGACAGAAGCCGAATGGGAATTTGCCGCCCACGGGTCCAACCGGCAGCTTTATCCCTGGGGAAACCAGTTTATTTCGGCAAATGCCAACACCAAAGAAAGTAAAAAAGCGGTGGCCATGCCAGTTGGAAGTTACCCGGAAGGCGCCAGCTTTTGTGGCGCCCTTGATATGGTGGGAAATGTAGCAGAGTGGACCGCCACCGAATACGAACCATATCCAGGCAGCAAAGCCAAACCAGTCGCAGGTCAAAAGGTGATTCGCGGCGGTGATTTCCGAAGCGATAGGGAAACAGCCACCACAACCGCTCGTTTTCTGGCGCCTCCCGAAACCCGTGACCTGGCCCTCGGGTTTCGGTGTGCCAAAGATATTTCCAACTGAAGATTCCTCACCCAATGAACTGGAAACACACGATTCAATTCTGGCTGGCTGGACTCATCGTGGTAACGACAACCATGTCACCGGTGTGGGCCCAACGCAAATATCCAACCAGCGGCACGGGCAGCAGTCCAACTCCGTCCAAAAAACCAGCCAAATCAACCAAACCGAGCCCGCCACCTCCGGCACCGCCAGTCAAACGCTGGGAAGATTCGCTTGAAAAAGGAAAGGCTGCGCGCAGTAAAAACGATTTCCCCGAGGCTGAACTCCAGTTTGGCGAAGCCATCCGGCTGGCTGAAACCGATAAAAAATCCAGCGAACCCTTGATTGAAAGCCTGACAGCCCTGGCCGATACATTTTTTGCGCAGGAAAAATACACTGAAGCAGAACCACTCTGGCTCAAGGTGCTCGACCTCAGGCGAAAAACCTCGGGCGAACAGCATCCGGAAACAGCCGCCGTTCAAAAGAAAATTGGAACATTGTATGGCCTGCGCGCCGAGGTCCGAACCAAAGCGGGACTGATCGAAGAAGCCTTGCTTGATTACACACGAGCCCTCGAATACACGCCACAGGGAACGTTGTATGGCAACCGCGCCGACCTCAAAGCAGCGAGGAAGGATTATGAGGGGGCACTGGCAGACTTAAAGCGAGCGACGGAACTGGACCGGGAAAACGCGGGCTTTTATAGCTCCAAAACGGCTGGCATTTTTGCCGTCCGCAGCACCGGAAAAAATAACGCTGGCGACTATGAAGGTGCACTGGCTGACCTGAAACAGGCGATTGAACTTGATCCGGCAAGCACCAAAGTCTACACCGGAATGCAAGTCAACGTGCTGGTCAATCGTGCCGTGGTTGAAATTAACAACGGAGACTATGATCGCGCCTTAACCACGTTAAATCAGGCACTTCAGCTTGATCCACAAAACCCAGCCACAAGTGCCCGGCTCGGCGAACTGTATGAAAACCGGGGTACCATCAACGCCAACAATGGTGACTATGAAGCCGCCCTGGCTGACTTTGGTCGGGCGCAACAGGTAGATCAGGCTCGGGCACAAACCATTGCCCGTCGGATGGCCAATGTGTACCTCAATCGCGGAACGGCACGCGCCAACAACGGCGATTATGACTCGGCCCTGGGTGATTTCCGCCAGGCTGTCGAAGTTGACCCAGCCAACGCCCCAACCAATCGAAATAAACTCGCCGACCTCTATCACCAGCGAGCCGTTTTTAAGTTTAATCGTGGAGACTTTGACGCGTGCATCGCCGATTGCACGGCAGCACTGGACCTCAATCCCAAACTGGCGGTTGGGTATGCCCGGCGGGCATTTGCCTACCAAAACAAAAATCGAATCAAAGAAGCCAAAGCCGATTCCCTCAAGGCCAAAGAGCTGGACCCGGGAATCCAGACGCCGTTTTAGGACGATTTCTTGTGTTGGGTCTTAGTGACATTCTGGCAGAATGAAATATCAAGCATTGTTTTGGATAAGTTCTCAGCAAGTTTAAATAAATTGTTCAGAAGTGAAAGTACTGCTTCTTGACTTGTTACCGTAGAGATAACTCTATTTACTTAGTATCTTCAACAAGTTACAAGAATATCCAATCACAAGAGGCAAACTGGTGTACATAAACAGGTTCAACTATCGATTCACTGAAGGCAAGAAGCAAAACGCATTACTTCACATTTGATTGAGCCGGTTGAGTCAGCCAAGTAAAAGAAATTGGCTCCACTTCTACGAAGATCTTCTGCTAAAATAAATCATCATAAAAGTAATCCCATTTTTATTTTTTCCATTGCTTTTTCCGTTCTGGCTCACCCGGAGCAACTGGTTGTACATCAAAAGCCAATATGAAGCGGTGTCCTGCGTGCAATCACCTTTTTCCAAGTCAACTCGTTTTCTGTCCTCACGACGGACGAGAACTGGAAACTCAATTTGTACTTGATGATAAGTACCAGCTCAATGAGTTAATTGGTGAAGGGGGTATGGGGCAAGTCTATCGTGCCACTCACCTTCATATTGGGACGCAATTTGCGATCAAAGTTCTCAAGCCAGATCTTGTGGCCGACCCAACTTCGGTCGAGCGATTCAGGCGCGAGGCACGAGCCGCAGCACAAATCACACATCCCAACGCTGTCATGGTCACTGATTTTGGAGTTGATCGTAGTTCTGGAATTGTGTATCTGGTGATGGAACTTTTAGAAGGAATGTCGTTGAGAAAGAGGCTAACCCAAAGCAATCGAATGTCGCCAGAAGAGATAATGTTAATGCTAGCTCAAGTTTGCTCTGCATTACAAATGGCTCATTCAAAAGGGATTATCCATCGTGATATTAAACCTGACAACATTTTCCTCACCAGTGTCATAAACACACCATTTACAGTGAAAGTTTTGGATTTTGGTCTTGCCAAACTGAAGAAATCAATTGGGGATGATGCATCCTCCTTGACCAATGCTGGAACAATTCTGGGGACTCCCTGCTATATGTCTCCTGAACAATGCCTGGCTGAACCGCTAGATACCCGGTCTGATATTTATAGCCTTGGAATTGTCATTTATCAGTTATTTGTTGGTACGGTTCCATTTCCGGGCCCAGGGATGTCCAAAATTCTCATGCAACACTGTCAGAGTCCACCTCAACGCCCCAGAAAAATTGTTCCAGACCTCCCAGTTGGTGTCGAGCGGGCGATTTTGCAAGCTTTAGAAAAAAAACCCACGCATCGGCAGCAAACAATGATGGACCTGTTTTATCAACTGGAAACCGGTTTTACATCAGCAGGAAGAAAGATTCATATTCCCAGTGATATCATTTGGAAAACAATCGTATCAGAAACAAATCTGGCAGGTGCATCAACTCAACTGCCTCATAATCAGAAGAATGACCAGGATTCTTCCGACCTGCTTGAACTCCAATCTACACTTCAACCAACAGAACTGCCAAACAACAAATCAACCTTATCTCATTTGGCCCATCCAGAAAACCAAACCATTGTTCCGGCCTTACCTGTCACCCAAAATACTTCCATTGATCAAAAATTACGTACTCACAACACTGGATCTTGGGTCAAACCAGTGATGACGGTGCTGAGTGGTCTGTTTTTGCTGACAACAATCATCACAGGGTACATTATTTTTTACATAAATCCCTCCAAACCTGCGACGCCCCCTAACACCAGCGCCGTCACCGTCACGCCGCCCGGTATGGTTCTGGTGCCGGGCGGTGAGCTAATAATGGGAAACAATACCTCGTCAGACCTTGCTGAAAAACCGGAGCACCGAGTTCAAGTCCAAACATTTTTCCTTGATATGTTTGAAGTGACCAACCAGGACTACTCCAAATTTCTGCAAGCAACTCAATACCAACCACCACCACACTGGAAAACCGGAAACTATCCGGCTGGTGAAAATAACTACCCAGTCACAAATATCACATGGCATGACGCTCAAGCCTATGCTCGTTGGACAGGGAAAAGATTGCCAACTGAAATAGAATGGGAGTATGCTGCACGTGGATCAAACCGCCGGGTTTATCCGTGGGGTAATGACTTTAATTCAGCCTTTGCAAATACCAAAGAAAGTCAAAAAACCGGCCCGATGCCAGTCGGTAGTTACCCGAAAGGTGCCAGTTTTTGCAATGCTTTCGATTTGGTTGGGAATGTTGCTGAATGGACAGATTCAAATTATCAGCCTTATCCTGGAAGTAAGGCCAAACCAGTTGCTGATCGAAAGATCATTCGGGGAGGTGACTTCCGACGTGACAAGCTTGTAGCAACTACGACTACCCGTTTGCTTGCAAACCCTGCCACCCGTGACCTTGCCCTTGGGTTTCGTTGTGCCCAGGATATTCCAAACTGAAAGATTACTTTGAAATGAACCAGCATATCACTCCTCATCTTTGGCTGGCCAGTATTCTGCTACTTTGTACACTGGCACAGCCAGTCTGGTGTCAGAGAGAGTATCTTGGTGGTGGTAAAAAACGAACCTCAACAACCCGCAAAAAACAACCCAGCCGCCCCAAATCAGATCACACCAGGCCAGATCTGACCGCACCACCCCTAATAAAACAATGGGAAGAATATATTGCCAAAGGAAATCAGGCCCGCAATCTCAATCAGTTCACCGAAGCCGAGCTCTTGTTTCGTGAAGCAGTTCAGATTGCAGAAACAGGTGTAAAAACGGAGATCTCAATCATCCAAAGCCTGACATTATTGGGAGATGTACTTTTTCTTGAGGAAAAATACCAGGAAGCTGAGCCCGTTTTCATCAAACTCCTTGACCTGAAACAACAAACAACTTCCGCACAACCTGCAGAAATCACCTCCCTCAAACATAGAATAGCTGATTTATTTGTTCTACAGGCACAAGTTAGGATTAAGTCAGAGCAACTTGAAGAAGCGATACAGGATTACACCCAGGCCATCAAATACGCGCCTCAAGCTTTTCACTATTGCAACCGGGCAGACCTGAGAGTTACTAAGAAAGAATATGATGAAGCTTTAGACGACTATAAACATGCAATTGAACTTGATTCGATCAACATTCAATTTTACCAGGCGAAGCTCGCCAAAGTATTTATGGCTCGAGCTCTGACAAAAAATAACAACGGAGATTATAACCAGGCACTTGCTGACCTCAATCAAGCCCTGGAACTGGATCCACAAAATGCAAATCTGTACACCGAAACTCAGTCAAAAATCCTGGTTAACAGATCAACTATTGAAAGCAACAATAGTGATATTGACACTGCATTAAGTACACTCAATCAGGCACTGAAATTGAACCCTCAAAATACACTCGCGATTGGCCGACTGGCTGATCTCTATGAAAGTCGTGGGATTCTGAATACAAATGAGGGTAACTATGAACGAGCGCTGGCCGACTTTGAACAGGCTCGACAGATTGACCCGACCAAAGCACCTAGATTAGATGCGCGTCTGGCACGACTCTATATTCATAAGGGTACAATTGAAGCCAACAAAACCAATTATGATGCGGCCATTCAGGATTTTCAGAAGGCTATTGAAGTTGATCCGTCAAACACTTCATCAAACCAGTCAAAACTCTCTGAAATTTACTACTTGCGGGCGGTATTCAAGTTTAACCGTGGTGAATATAAAGCAACAATCCATGATTGCACC
>DAOQNB010000358.1:0-6351 GCA_035335845.1 Acidobacteriota bacterium
GGTTGCACCAGGGCTACTATCTTGTACCTGCTTCGCCGGTTGAATCCCCTGAGTTTCCAATTCATCGAATCCATCCCGGAAAAATGTACAGAAGGAAAAATATTTTCGAGCACGATGACATGGTTTGCGTTGATTTCCTGCTTAAGGTCATGAAGGCAGTTCCAACCTCCTTCACGACTTTTAAAAGGAGACAGCGTTTTTCAGAAAAAGAAACCTCGCCGGAAATAATTATCTAAACGACCTGAACTAAAGTTGATGTAACACACGCAGGACAGGTGTGCTTTCTGTTTGTAAGGCTATAAATCGCTGAAATTACTGAGCTTAATAACCTTAAGAAGCTTGAATTATTTACAAATGATGTATTCGTCAAACACAGATGGTGCCTCACCAAAAGGAACGCTGTGAGGACCTGGCGATTGAATGAGAGGATTTTATGTCAGAGAAAAAAAACCGAACCCACATCACCCGAATCGGGTTAACCCTGGGAATGACCCTGCTGCTTGGCTGGCTGGCCTTGATCAGTGCCCCAGTTTCCCGATTAGAAACCAGGCAAACGCCTGCCAGACGTGGAATCCAAAAAGGAACGTCTGCCAAACTCACGCCAGGTCAGGCTCAGATGGCCCAGGGAGTGACTTCGCCTGAAACACGAGGGAGGTTTACCCCCAATGCCAGCATATCGGTCGAACCTGTCTCGCTGGCGGTGCCTCCATTCTTTGATTCAGTCACCGGGGCACACTTTCTCCAAAAAAACGCGATGAGTTTTGATGGGCGGTTTATCGTTTATCGGAGTTCGGCTTCCAACCTGGCAGTGGGCCAGATTGATTCCAATACAGCCAATGATATTTTCGTCTTTGATCGGCAAACCGGAACTGCCGAACTCGTCAGCCGGGTAGCCGGGACGAGCGCAACGGCGGGAAATAGCATTTCAGATACTCCGGTCATCAGTGCCAATGGGAGATATGTTGCCTATCAGAGCTTTTCCACCAATCTGGTGACGGGTCAGGTTGATACAAATTCCCAGGTAGATATCTTTGTCTTTGACCGGCAAACGGGCATCACCGAACTGGTCAGCCGGGCGGCTGGGACGAGCACGACCACCGGGAACAGTGATTCCCAGTCCCCAGTGATCAGTGATGATGGGCGTTACATTCTTTTTGTAAGCCGGGCGACCAATCTCGTGCCGGGTCAAACCGATAGCAATGGTGCCACGGATGTTTTTATCTTTGATCGGCAGACGGGCACCACCGAACTGATCAGCCGGGCTGCGGGGACAACCACAACCGCTGGCGACCGTGAATCAGTGTTCCCAGTCGTGAGTGTTGATGGGAGGTACATTGCCTTTCAAAGTCGGTCAACCAATCTGGTGCCGGGTCAAACTGATACCAATGAGAACAGTGATGTTTTTGTGATTGATCGTCAAACGGGAGTCATTCAGATCGTGAGTCACGCCGACGGGGCGGGCGCCACGACCGGCAACAACGTGTCAGGTCTGCCGGGGATCAATGCAAATGGCAGATACGTTGTCTTTGGAAGTGTGGCGACCAACCTGGTGGCCGGCCAAAGTGACGCCAATTCCGCCAATGATATCTTTGTTTTTGATCAACTCTCTGGTACGACCACGCTGGTAAGTCGGGCTGCTGGGACAACTGCCACGACTGCCACTGGTCAGTCAGGTTCAGCCACTGATATCAGTGCGGATGGCAGGATTATTACATTTCAAAGTACCGCGACCAATCTGGTGACTGGCCAGACAGATACGGCCAACAGCGTTGATATTTTTGTTTTTGATCGACAGGCAGGAACGACCGAACTGGTGAGCCGGGCAGCTGGAACCACCACCACTGCCGGGGATAATCACTCGTTAAGGCCGCTGATCGATTCCAGTGGGAGATACATTACGTTTGAAACGCTTGCCACCAATCTCATCGCCGGCCAAACCGAGATGAATGATGGGGAAGATGTCTTTGTTTTTGATCGGCTGATGGGAATTACAAAGCTGGTGAGTCTGGCGACGGGGACCAGCGCCACGACGGGAACCGGGAATTCATTCTTACCAATAATCAGCCGGGATGGAAACTCAATTGTGTTTTTGAGTAAGTCTGACAATCTGGTGCCAGGAATCCTGGATGTGCCAAGGACAGATGTTTTTGTCTTTGACCAGATTGGGGAAACCACGAGTCTGGTTACGCGGTATGCTCCAGGTTCAGCCAGTCTGACCGGATCAGACTTTAGTGCCTTGACGACATCCAATTCAATGAGTGCCGATGGTCGGTTCCTGGTGTTTACCAGTAGCGCGGTGAACCTGGTGCCAGGACAGAGTGACACGATTGATACCGCCGATATTTTTGTGTTTGATCGTCAGACAGGGGTGACTGAGCTGGTCAGTCGGGCGGCTGGAACCAGCACGACCACCGGGAACAAGGCGTCAGGTTCACCAGTCATCAGTGCCGATGGGAGATACATTGCCTTTGATAGCTCGGCCTCGAATCTGGTACCAGGGCAGACTGATACCGCCTCCACCACGGATATCTTTGTGTTTGATCGTCAGACAGGGGTGACTGAGCTGGTCAGTCGGGCGGCTGGAACCAGCACCACCACTGGGAACCAGTTTTCACTGATCCCAGCCATCAGTGCTGATGGCCGCTATATTACATTTCGGAGTGATGCCACCAATCTGGTACCAGGCCAGGCCGATACCAACGCCACCGCCGATGTCTTTGTGTTTGATCACCAGACGGGAACCACGGAAGTGGTCAGTCGAGTGGCCGGGACGAGCACCACAACTGGGAATGGTTTATCCGTATCCGCCGGCATCAGCGCTGATGGGCGGTATATTGTTTTTACCAGTCTGGCAACCAATCTGGTATCAGGTCAGAATGATGCGAATAATGAAAACGATGTTTTTCTCTTTGATCGTCAGATGGGAACCACCGAAGTGGTCAGCCGGGCGGCTGGATTCAGCGCGACCACCGGGAATAAGGTGTCAACGTCTCCAGGAATCAATGCTGATGGGCGCTATGTTGTTTTTTCCAGCAACGCCACCAATCTGGTACCAGGCCAGGGTGACACCAACAACGGCAGTGATGTGTTTGTCTTTGATCGTCAAATGGGAACCACCGAAGTGGTCAGCCGGGCGGCTGGGTTGAGCACGACCACTGGAAATTTGAGTTCGTTGAATGGGGCGATAAGTGCTGATGGGAGTTCGATTGCCTTTGAAAGTAACGCTACGAATCTGGTACCAGGCCAGGTTGACGCCAATGCTGCCTCCGATATTTTTGTTTTGAATCGCCAAACGGGAATGACTGAACTGATCAGTCGGGCTGCCGGACTGAGTACCCAGGTTGGAAACAGATCGTCAATGTCACCAGTCCTGAATGCCAGTGGGAATTTCATTGCGTTTTCAAGCTTTGCCACCAATCTGGTGACAGGGCAAACCGATGTTTCCACCACAAATGATATTTTTGTGTTTGACCGGGCAAACCAGGAGATGGTGTTACTCAGCGGTGTGGGAGGATCGCCCACAATGACTGGAAATGCGCCTTCTCTGCATGTCGTGATGAATCCCAGCGGCCAGTATATTGGGTTTGATAGTTCTGCCACTGATCTGATTGCGGGAGATTACAATTCAAGTTTAGATGTATTTCTGGTTCAGTTTTGCCCAACCGTTACCGCAACGATAAGCGGTGGCGGACCGGTCTGTGCTGGAAGTTCAACCACTGTTACGGCGACGATCCTGGGTGGCACCTCACCCTATACGGTGACGTTGACCAGTGGCGGCGGTACCCAAACTGGAAGCAGTCCTTTGATCTTTCCGGTGGCACCTGGCAGCACCACAACCTATGCCCTGCTGTCAGGAACCGATGCCAACGGATGCCCGATCACTGGCAATGGAAATGTATTGGTGATGGTTGCACCGCCTCCGACCGTCAATGCCGGGCCAGACCAAACCGTTTGTACCAGCAGCCTGCCAGTGACCCTGGGTGGGGCAATTGGCGGTAGCGCGACGGTTGGAACCTGGAGCGGTGGTGGTGGGTCATTTAACCCTGGACCGACGGCACTCAATGCCCGCTACATGCCAACCGCCAGTGAAATTGCTGCCGGAATGGTTACCTTGACATTGACCACGAGTGATCCAGGCGGGGTTTGTTCGCCGGTTTCAGATACGGTGACACTCTTTATCCTGAATTGTGCTGAAACCGGTCAGTTACTGGTCGCCGATACGGCAAATAACCGGATTCAACGCTTTGATGGAACAAACTGGAGTCTGATTGGCTCAGGCGTTGTCGGTTCTGGGGTCGGTCAATTCCGCTTGCCAGAAGCCGTTACGTTTAATGGCGCCGGTCGAATCTATGTTGCGGATACTGGTAATAACCGGATCCAGTGGTCAACGGATGATGGCGCAACCTGGGCAATTTTTGCCACGGTTGGTTCTGCCTCCAATCAGGTTCGGTCGCCACAGGGAGTCTGTCTGGATTCGGCTGGAAATCTCTATGTGTCGGATACCGGAAATGGGCGGGTCTTACGCTTTAACAGTGGAACTCCTGGAGCTGGCGTGGTGATTGCCAGCAACGGCGCCGCCAGCGGGCAGGTTGGAAGTCCGCATGGGCTGGTGATTGACAACACGTTTCGGTTGTTTGTGACGGATGAAAGTAATAGCCGAATCCTGAGTATTGCCAGCGCCAACACCGTGACGACTTCGACCAGCGGCACCATCATTGCCTCTCAGGGAACAGGACTCAACAAAGTCAAAAATCCGCAGGGCATCACAATTGACCAGGCCGGGGCACTCTATATTGCCGACACCGGGAATTCGCGAATTTTGCGCTGGGTGAATGCAAACCCAAACAACAGTTCCGCACTGGCTATGACGGGTTCATTGCTGGGACAGGTCAACCGGGCTGAAGGAATTACCACCAAGTTCTTTACTTCTGGACCGTTTGCCGGAAGCTGGATGGTCGTGGTGGGAGATACCGCAAACAACCGGATCCAGGGGAAATTTATCCAGGCGGGAGGCTGGTCGTTGGTGGGTGCTCCAAATAATGTCGGCTCAGGCAGTGGACAATTTCGGACACCATCAAAGATTCAGTAATCATCACCAGATTGGTCCTTTGTCTTTTTTCACCACAGAAGAACACTGAAGGGAACTCAACCAGAGTCTCGGTGTTCTTCTGTGGTGAGTTTTTTTTCTCTCTCAACATATCTCATTTGTTGAATATGTAAGCGAGATTCAGTAGTATCCCGCCGTCTTGATCAATCCAATCCAGGCTTTATTCCATATTGCACCCAGGCCGACAGATAAAACGCAACCCGCAGTTTTTTCTGAAATATATTTATTTCTCGCTCACTCTCAGTGTTGATACCAGACAAGACGCTGAATGCAAGGTGTTGCGCAAATCGGGAATGTGACTTTTTGACCCTGGGAAAATGCCCCGACACATTGATAACCCACTGGTTGACAAATATTTTCTGGCTGCCTTGGTGATTGCTGGTCTGATTCCCTCACTGATTTGTGTGCCCACTTTTGATCGTCACCACTGCGTGGGTGCTTCCCACGTGTCTCCACCAAATGATTCAATGAGAGGAATGTATGCCGCAAATGAAAACTCTGAAGGGAATTTCCCGCACCGGATGGAGTTTGAGTTTACTAATGGTTCTGGGACTGATCGTCCTGGCGATGTCACCTGTTTCTCAAACCGAAACCAGAACTTCAGCAACTGAAAAACGAGGCACTTTTACTGCCAATGCCACTTTTACGCTCGATGCGGTCTCAAAAGCCGCGTTACCGCTGGCTGATTCAGTCGCCGGACAGAGTTTTATCAATTCAAGTTCAGTGAGTTCCGATGGGCGATATGTGGTGTATGTCAGCGATGCCCTCAACGTGGTGACAGGTCAGGTTGACGCCAACGGCGGGCAGGATATCTTCTTGTTTGACCGGATGACGAGCACGACCCAGTTGGTCAGCCGGGCAGTTGGAATGAGCACCACCACGGCTGACGCATCCTCGGCGAGTCCATCAATCAGTGCCGATGGCCAGTATATTGCGTTTGTCAGCGGGGCGACCAATCTGGTGACGGGCCAAACCGATACCAACGCGAGTGGTGACGTGTTTGTCTTTGACCGGGTGGCGGGCACGACCCAGTTGGTGAGTCGCGTGGCTGGAACAACGACCACCACCGGAGATCGCGGGTCAGATTCGCCGATGATTAGTGCCGACGGGAACTTTATTGCCTTCCGCAGTTTGTATACCAATCTGGTGACCGGCCAGAGCGATGGCAATTTTGACTACGATGTTTTTGTCTTTAATCGAGTGGCTGGGACCACTCAACTGGTGAGCCGAAATGCCAGTTCAGC